>CAZDXX010000032.1:0-12837 GCA_964509595.1 uncultured Oscillospiraceae bacterium | reverse complement strand
GTGGTCATCCTTTTGGGCGGCCGCACCGGTCGTGACGGCATCGGCGGTGCCACCGGCTCCTCCAAGAGTCACACCCAGAAGTCCCTGGAGACCATGGCTTCCGAGGTTCAGAAGGGTAACGCACCTGAGGAGCGTAAGATTCAACGCCTGTTCCGCAACGGCGATGTTACCCGCTTGATCAAGCGCTGCAACGACTTCGGCGCCGGCGGCGTATCCGTTGCTATTGGCGAGCTGGCTGACGGCGTGGACATTGATCTGGATGCCGTGCGCAAGAAGTACGACGGCCTGGACGGCACCGAACTGGCCATCTCCGAATCTCAGGAGCGCATGGCCGTAGTCGTTGCCGCAGAGGATGCCGATAAATTCATTGCCGCTGCCCAGGCCGAAAACCTGGAGGCCTACCGTGTGGCCACCGTTACCGAAAGCCCCCGTATGGTCATGACTTGGCGCGGACAGAAGATTGCCGACCTGTCTCGTGAATTCCTGAACACCAATGGTGCTGTCAAGCACGCCGGCGTTCGCGTCCCTCAGAACGACCACGATGTTCTGGTCCACGCAACCAGTCTGAAGCAAATCGCTTCCAGCCTGAAGTTCGCCTCCAACCGCGGTCTGGTGGAGCGTTTCGACGGTTCCATCGGCGCCGGCAGTGTGCTGATGCCTTTCGGCGGTGCAAGCCAGAAGACTCCCGCCCAGTCTATGTCCGCCCTGCTCCCCGTTCTGCCCGGCCAAAAGACCGAGCAGGCCAGCGTCATGTCCTGGGCCTTTGACCCCCACTGGATGAGCGAAGACCCCTTCCTCGGTGCCATTAACTCCGTGGTCGTTTCCGTGGCCAAGCTGGTGGCGGCAGGTGCTGACTACAACAAAGCTTACCTGTCCTTCCAGGAGTTCTTTGAGAAGCTGCGCACCGAACCCGAGCGCTGGGGCAAACCCTTCGCCGCTCTGCTGGGTGCCCTGAGCGCTCAGATGAACCTGGGCTGTGCCTCCATCGGCGGCAAGGACTCCATGTCCGGCACTTTCCTGGATCTGGATGTTCCACCCACTCTGATTTCCTTTGCCATCGCCCCCATTCTGGCCGGCGAGGTGCTGTCTCCCGAATTCAAAGAAGCCGGTCACCCCGTATACTTCTTTGGCACGCCCCAGATTGGCGATTTCGTCACCTACCGCCGCCAGTGGGAAGCCTTCCATGAACTGTGCCAGGCCGGTAAGGTCAAGGCCGCCTGGGCTGTGGAAAGCGGCGGCGTGGCAGAAGGTGTCATGAAGATGTCTTTTGGTAACCACGTAGGTTTCAAGGTTGATGCCAGCCGTCCCATCCCCTGGTACGGCCCCTGCCCCGGTGCTATCATCGCCGAACTGACCGAAGCGACCGATGCCGGCGTTCTGATGGGTTACACCACCGACAACGGCATGATCACCTTGAGTGGCGAGAGCGCCTCCATCGATGAACTGATTTCTTTGAACGAGGGCATTCTGGAGAGTGTCTATCCCACTCAGGCCCCTGCGGAAAAGATTCTGATTCAGCCCATCTCCTGCACCGAACGCGCTCCCATCGTGGCCAAGGCCAGCGTGGCTGAGCCTCGTGCTGTCATTCCCGTGTTCCCCGGCACGAACTGCGAGTTCGATACCGCCGCAGCCTGTGTGAAAGCCGGCATCGTGCCCGAGGTCGTGGTCATCCGCAATTTGACCGGCGACCTGCTGGCCCAGTCTGCAAAGGCTCTGGAAGATGCCATTCGCCGCAGCCAGATGGTTATTCTCCCCGGCGGCTTCTCTGGCGGTGACGAGCCCGAAGGTTCTGCCAAGTTTATCTGTTCCTTCTTCCGCAACGCCCGTCTGACCGATGCCGTCCACGATTTGCTGAAAAACCGCGATGGTCTGATGTTGGGTATCTGCAACGGTTTCCAGGCACTGGTCAAACTGGGCCTGGTCCCCTATGGCGAGATCGTGACGACCGATGCAAACAGCCCCACCTTGACCTTTAACCGCATTGGCCGTCACCAGAGCAAGTATGTTACCACTCGCGTGGCCTCCGTTCGTTCCCCCTGGATGCTGAAATCCAATGTGGGCGACCTGCACGCTATTCCCATTTCGCATGGCGAGGGCCGCTTTGTGGCTCCCGATGAAGTGGTGGCTCAGTTGATTGCTAACGGTCAGGTGGCTACCCAGTACGTGGATGCCCAGGGCAATCCCTCTATGTCCATTGATGTGAACCCCAACGCTTCGGTTCAGGCTATTGAGGGCATCTTCTCCCCCGATGGCCGTGTGTTCGGCAAGATGGGTCATTCCGAGCGCTGTGGCGAGTATGTCGGCAAGAACATTCCCGGCAACAAGTATCAGCCCCTGTTTGAATCCGGATCTTTCTATTACCGTTAATTCTCTTATACTCCAGAGGATGCATCCTTTCCCGGGTGCATCCTCTTTTTTTGCCGATTTCCTTGTAATCATGGGCGTGTTTTGATATAATAAAGGTTAAATTTTACGAGATTATATTGAGGTTCCCCATGAAGTACAAGCAGTGGAATATCTGCGCTCCGCGTGCGAAGGACTGCCAGCACATGACAGACGCCGGCATTCCGCCTTTGCCCGCGGTGGTGCTCTGCGCCCGCGGGCTGGATACGCCTGAAAAAGCCCGGGCCTTCCTGGATGACCGGGAAGATTTGCTCCACGATCCATTTCTTCTAAAGGACATGGATCGAGCCGTGGCGCGCATCAATCAGGCATTGAAACAAAAAGAAATCATTGCTGTCTACGGAGATTACGATGTGGACGGCATCACCTCCACCTGCCTTCTGACCGACTTTTTGCGTCGACAGGGGGCTACTGTCATTTCCTATATTCCCGATCGCATGGAAGAGGGCTATGGACTGAGCGATCAGGCCATAGAACTGCTTCACAGCCAAGGTGTAACACTGATCATCACCGTGGATTGCGGCATTACTGCCGTAACCGAGACAACTCACGCCGCTGAATTGGGCATGGATGTGGTCATCACTGATCACCATGAATGCAAAGAAGCTCTCCCCGCCGCGATAGCGGTAGTTAACCCTCATCGGACAGATTGCCACTATCCCTTCCCGTATCTGGCCGGCGTCGGGGTTGCTTTCAAGCTCATTCTCGCCCTGGGCGGCCCGGAGCGCCGCCAGGAACTTTTGGCTGAGTATGCCGACCTGACCGCCATTGGCACTGTCGCCGATGTCATGCAATTGACCGGTGAAAATCGCACCATCGTTCGGTTGGGTCTGGAAGTCCTTGCAGACACCAAACGTCCCGGCCTGCGCTCCCTGATCCGTGAAGCGGGCGCAGAAAGCAAGGCGTTGACTGCCACCACCATCGGTTATACCCTCGCTCCCCGCATCAACGCTTCAGGCCGCATGGGCTGTGCATCGTTAGCCGGCGAACTGCTTCTCACGCAAGACCCAATCCGCGCCGAAGAGCTGGCCCGTGAACTGTGCTCATTGAATCGTGAACGCCAGGCCATCGAGGGAAGCATATACGAGGAATGCGTGGCACGGCTGGATCGAGAGGGAGGCAGTCACTCTGCCATTGTTCTGGCCAGCGAAGGCTGGCACCAGGGCGTGGTCGGCATTGTCGCGTCCCGTCTGGCAGAAAAATATTCCTGTCCTGCTTTTATGATTTGTCTCCAGGACGGAAAAGGCAAAGGATCCTGCCGTTCCTTTGGCGGCTTTAATTTGTTCGCAGCACTGGAGCAATGCTCCGATTTGCTGGAAGATTTTGGCGGGCACGAACTGGCAGCCGGATTTACGATCAACGAAGAAAATATCGATGCATTTCGCAGCAAAATAGAATCTGCGGTTCTGGATCGCACCGGCGGTGAAGAAATGGTATCCGTTCTCCAGATCGATGCTAAAATCAGCAACCCGAATCTACTTACACAAGAAAGTGTAGAGTCTCTTTCGATTCTGGAGCCCTTTGGTGCCGGAAACCCCAAGCCCGTTTTTGTTTTGTCCGGTGTTACCATCCAATCCATGTTTGAAGTCGGCGGTGGTCGCCACCTGAAATTGCGGCTTCGCCATCAAGGTGTTTTGTTTGACGCCATCTTTTTCTCCGCTTCTGTCGGCCAACTGGCACTCAGCCCCGGTGATCGGGTCGATGTGGCGTTTACTCCGCAAATTAATGAGTTTCGCGGTATACGTTCGGTACAGCTTCAAGTTTGTGATTTGCAGCCCACCCCAACCCGCGCTCAAGCGGAACGCGATTTATTTGAGCGTGTGAAAATCGGTGCTGCCATTTCTGCCGCAGAAGCACAGACGATCATCCCCACCCGAGAAGAGTTTGAAACGGTATGGCGATATCTGAAACATCACGCCACATCGGAGCCTTATGAAACAACTCCGGGGCATTTGGTGAAAAATATTGCCAAGGTTTTTCATACTCGCGAAACCTACGCCCGTACTATGGTTTGCATTCACGTTTTTGATGAGCGTGGTTTAATCCAGGTCGAACAGCAAACCGCCGGTCGACTGCGCATTGAATTGTGCCATATAGACGGGAAAGTTGATTTGGAACAATCCGAAATTTTACGCCGACTCCGTCGGCTGACCCAATCCTAAAAGGCAGCCTCAGGGAATACTTTTTTCTATTTCCAAGGCCGCCGAAGGAGCACGGGCGGAAATCCGCCTGCAAAACCGGCTCGGGATCGCTCCCGCTGCCCTTGGAGGTCGTTTTATGGTTTCCATTCAGGAACGATATCAGGCCCTGGAAAACAAAATACGAAGCACTTCTCCCCATGCAGACTTTGACCGCCTTGCCGCTGCATTCCATTATGCGGATACGCATCACGCTCAGCAGCTGCGCAAAGACGGCTCCCCCTATGTTACACACCCGTTGGCAGTGGCGGAACTGGTCGTGGAAATGGGACTGGATCTGGATTCGGTCATTGCCGCCCTGCTGCATGACACCATTGAAGACACCGACGCCACCCATGAAGAAATATCCAAGTTGTTCGGCGATACAGTAGCCGATCTGGTCGAGGGTGTCACCAAGCTGACTCGTGTGCAGTACACCTCCAAAGAAGAGGAGCAGATGGAAAACCTGCGCAAGATGCTCATGGCCATGGCCAAGGACATCCGGGTGATTTTGATCAAAATCTGCGACCGTGTGCACAACATGCGTACTATGGAGTTCATGAAACCCCACAAGCAACGCGAAATTTCCCTGGAGACTATGGAAATCTATGCCCCCATCGCCCACCGTCTCGGCATGCAGAAGGTCAAGTGGGAGTTGGAAGACACTTCGCTGCAGTATCTGGATCCCATTGGTTACAAGGATATCTCCGATGAAATGGCCATTCGCTCCTCGGAGCATGACGAATTCATGGCCCCCATTCAGCAGCGTATCACGGAGCGCTTGAATCAAGAAGGAATCCCTCACACCATTTACGGTCGAGTGAAGCACATCTACTCTATTTACCGTAAAATGTACTCCCAAAACAAAACTCTGGACGAGATTTTCGACTTGTACGCCTTCCGTGTGATCGTCGATGATATTCCGGCCTGCTACAATGTTCTGGGCTGCATTCACGACCTGTACAAGCCGGTCATCGGCCGTTTCAAAGACTATATCGGAACCCCGAAGCCCAACGGTTACCAATCCCTGCACACCACTGTCATCGGCAAGGAAGGACTCCCCTTTGAGGTCCAGATCCGCACCGAAGCCATGCATCAGATGTCGGAGTACGGCGTTGCCGCTCATTGGAAGTATAAGCAAGGTATGGGCAACAGCAATCTGGGCTCCGAATCTGCATACGAGTGGGTACGCAAACTACTGGAAAGTCAGCAGGACGCTGACCCCGATGAGTTTGTCCACACTTTGAAGGTGGACATGTTTGCCGACGAAGTCTTCGTCTTTACCCCCAAGGGTGATGTCATCAACCTGCCGGCCGGTGCTACCCCCATCGACTTTGCATACAGCATTCATTCCGCTGTGGGCAACAGCATGACCGGAGCCAAGGTCAATGGCCGCATCGTCACCTATGACACGGTGTTGAAAAACGGCGACATCGTGGAAGTGATGACCTCCAAAAACGCCAAGGGTCCCAGCCGCGATTGGATGAAGATTTGTCAATCCAACGAAGCGCGCAACAAAATTCGTCAGTGGTTCAAAAAAGAACGCCGTGAAGAGAACATCGCTACCGGCCGTTCCATGTTTGAAGCTGAGCTGAAGCGCGCCGGCTACACCATTGCCGCTATTACCACAGAAGATGCCCTGCCCCACGTGCTGAAAAAAGTTCGCTTTAACTCCCTGGATGAACTGTATGCAGCCATTGGCTATGGTGGTATTCCCTGTGGCAAAGCCGTCAACCGTATCCGCGAAGAAATGATTCGTCTCGGCCGTCAAAAGAAAGAAGAAGAGGCCGCACAGAAGGCTATCATTCCTGCGATAGAGAAAAATCGAGAGACAACCAAGCTCTCTGCCAAACCGCAGCACTCCGAATCGGGCATTATCGTGGAAGGCCTGGGCAACTGCCTGATCAAATTCTCCAAATGCTGCTCTCCCGTCCCCGGAGATCCCATCGTCGGCTTTATCACGCGCGGTTACGGCGTCTCCATTCACCGTGATGACTGCCCAAATGCGGATCCTTCTCACCGCAAAGCAGACGAGGAAGGCCGATGGGTCAAAGTATCCTGGGTGGCCGGCACTTTGCCCGGATATCAAACATCTCTGGATATTTCGGCCAAGGATCGCGACGGTCTGACCCTGGATATCGCCATGGCTCTTTCTTCTGCCAAGGTGAAGGTTTCTTCTCTGATTGCCCGCAGCATGCCCGACGGGTATGCTACCATAATGTTGGTTCTTGAGGTCAAAGACCGTGATGAACTGAACAGCGTCATCAATAAGCTGAATCAAATTTCCGGCGTCTACCAGGTCAAGCGCGCCACCGGTTAATTGAAGAAGCCACTGACCCAATACGGCTGTGTCGCGCTGTGTATGATTTGTCTTCTTGATGCGCTAATTGGTTTTTTAGAGATAATTTAAATTGGGGAGAATAGTATATGGATCATGCCGAATTCGACCGGCTTTTGTCCGCAGCCTTTCATGGAGGCGAACAAATTCGACGGGAACTGCGTTTATCGGATGAAGACGCACGATTCCTGACTAACCACTATCCCGCCACGGTGGAACCCTTGGGAAATCAGTGGTATCAAGTAACCTTCAAGGGGGCGATTCATGTTGGAGCCTAATTTTTATCCCCTGCTGTTCGGCGGGGACATTAATGTATACAGTGTCGGCCGCGCTTTTCATGAAGCATACGGCATCAAAGCATCTGCTGTGGGTAAATACCCTGCTTTTCCTTGCTGGGACAGCGCCATTCTGGATTATCACCCCAATCCTGACATTGAAAATCCCGATGTGTTCCGTCAGGTGGTGGATGAGTTTGCTGCCGCTCACGCTGACAAGCCGGTGCTTTGCATCGGCTGCGGAGACAGTTATGTAAAGCTGTGTGCCGAAAACAAGGATCATTTCCCGGCCAATGTCATCGCTCCCTATATCTCGGGAGAGTTGATGAACACCCTGATCAACAAAGAAAAATTCTATGCCATGTGTGACCAGTATGGTTTGGATCATCCTGCCACTGTGATCCATCGCAAAGAAATGGGCCACGATTTCGAACTCCCCTTTGAGGCACCCTACATCTGCAAACCCTCCAATGGTGTGGAGTATTGGGCGCACCCCTTTGAGGGCAACGACAAGGTATTTATTCTGAAAACCCGGGACGAGCTGGACGCAACACTGGATAAGGTGTACGCCTCCGGCTACGGTGACTCTATGATTATTCAGGAGTTTATTCCCGGTGATGACAGCTATATGCGGGTTCTGACCAACTATTCTGACCGCAATGGGCAAGTCAAAATGATGTGCCTTGGCCATGTCCTTCTGGAGGAACACACGCCCCACGGTCTGGGCAATCACGCTGTTATACTGTTGGAAGAGAATGAGGAGCTTTGCCTGAAAATCAAGGCCTTTCTGGAAGAGCTCAACTATGTTGGCTTTTCTAACTTTGACATCAAGTACGACCAGCGTGACGGCAAGTATAAGCTTTTCGAAATCAATTGCCGCCAGGGCCGCAGCAATTACTATGTCACCGGCGGCGGCTATAATGTTGCAAAGTATTTTGTGGAAGATCGAATTGAGCAAAAAGAGCTTCCCTTTACCATTGCCAAGAACAAGGCTCTTTGGAGCGTTGTGCCCTTGGGTGTTGTCTACCGCTATACCCCCAAAAAGTATCATTCGGAGATTCGCAGCCTGGTCAAGACCGGTGCTGTGACAAACTCTCTGAAGTATGGCCCCGACCGTGCACCCAAGCGCCTGGCCCGTATTTTCAAAAACCAGATGGGCCACTATGTTAAATTCAAAAAATATTACCATCGCCCGAACTAAGGAGATCCATTATGCCAGAGCAAAAAGCCCGATTGGGCATACTGGGAGGCATGGGCCCTCAGGCTACTCAAATTTTTTATCAACGTATTTTGGATCGTACAGATGCAGAATGTGATCAGGAACATCTGCCCACTCTGATCCTCAGTGATACCGAGATGCCCGACCGCACCACGGCGATTCTGTCCGGAGAAGGGGAGACGGTCTACCGGCGTTTGCTTGCCGACGCCCGCTTGTTGGAGCGCAGCGGCTGCACCACCATCGCCATTCCCTGTAATACCTCCCACTATTTTGTAGACAAGCTGCAAAAAGAACTGTGCACACCTATTATCCACATGGTGCGCGAAACCTGCAAGGTCCTTGCCCGGCGCGGCTGCAAACGGGTGGGTATCCTGGCCACTGACGGCACCATTCAGACCCAGACCTACCAAAAAGAATGTGCTGCACAGGGTTTTGAAGGCATCGCCCCTGATGAAAACACCCAAAAAATCGTCATGTCCATTATTTACGATGAAATCAAAAAAGGTGAGAAGGGCAGCCGAGAAAAGTTTTCCGCTATTGACCGCGCCTTACGTGCCATGGGTTGTGACGCAGCTATTCTGGGTTGTACAGAATTGTCCGTTTACCGCGTTTACCATGGACTTCCTGATTATTATGTGGATGCCATGGAAGTGCTGGTCGAGCAATCGATCCGTTCCTGCGGCAAGCGTTTGCGCATGATTTGATTTTGATACGATCGGAAGCGAGGTATCTCTATGAAACTTCAACTTCATACATTGGGCGAGCACATCCAGTTGCTCCAAAAACACGGACTCCTCGCCGATCCCGCTGTTTCCATTCCTCAGCCGGAACGAACTGTTGCTCTTGTATCTTGTGACAGCCAGCATGTGATTCCCAATACTTTGTTTATCTGCAAGGGTGCGCATTTTAAGGAACAATACCTGCAGGATGCTGTCAATAAGGGTGCTTTGGCTTATATTGCTGCCGCTCCCTACGCAAATGTTGCCGCTCCCTGTATTCAGGTGACCGATGTACGTCACGCCATGGCAATTCTGGCCGACTATTACTACAATCATCCCTCGCACAAACTGAATGTGGTTGGTATCACCGGTACCAAGGGCAAATCCTCCACTTCCTATTATCTGAAGTACATCTTTGATGAGTTCATGGCCGCTACCGGAGGCCATGAGAGTGGTGTTTTAGGCTCCATCGATACCTACGATGGTGTGGAGCGGTTCGAATCCCATTTGACCACTCCGGAACCCCTGGATTTGGAGCGTCATTTTTCCAATGCGGTTGGCGCCGGATTGGATTATCTGACGATGGAAGTATCCAGCCAAGCGTTGAAATACGACCGCGTGTACGGCGTGGAATTTGCCGCTGCATGTTTCTTAAATATCGGCTACGACCATATTTCTCCCATTGAGCATCCCGATTTCGAGGATTATTTCCAGTCTAAGATGAAAATCTTTGCACAGGCAGCTGTGGGCTGTGTAAACCTTGATATGGATCGGGCCGACGAAGTGCTTGCTGCTGCCAAGGCTTGTCCGCGCGTCATCACCTTTTCCCAGAAGGATACGTCTGCTGCTGTATTTGCCGATCAGGTTCGCAAAAGCGGAAACGACATCCTGTTCCGGGTCAAAACTCCCCGCTATCTGCGCAAATTCCGCCTGACCATGCCCGGTTTGTTCAACGTGGAGAACGCGTTGGCCGCCATTGCAGTGTGTGAAGCGCTCGGTATCCCCGAACAGTATATTTATGTGGGTCTGCAAAAGGCTCGCGTTCCCGGCCGCATGGAAGTCTACTCCAATTCCGATGACAAGGTCATCGCTATTGTGGATTATGCTCACAACCGCCTTTCTTTTGAAAAGTTATTTGAATCTACTCGCGCCGAATATCCCGGCCGCCGCATTGTCACTGTGTTCGGCTGCCCCGGCAAAAAGGCATTGGATCGCCGCCGTGATCTGGGTGAGATTTCCGGCAAGTATTCCGACCTGGTGTTCCTGACTGAAGAAGACTCCGGTGAGGAGGATACCGAGGAAATTTGCCGTCAGATTGCCGTGCATGTGGAAGCACAGGGCTGCCAGTACTCCATCCAGCCTGACCGCGGCGAGGCAATTCGCCAAGCGATCCTCAGCTGTGAAGAACCTACTGTCATCCTGATTACCGGCAAAGGCGCAGAGACCCGCCAAAAGCGTGGCATTGAATACATCGATTGTCCGTCTGATGTTGACTACACAAAGGATTATCTCCACGAATACGACCTCATCCATGGTCTGGACGGTCTGGAAAAGATTCATGGCTTTCTGGATGTACTGCCTACTGCCATGTCCTACGCCGGCAAAACAATCGTAGTCAAATACGGTGGTTCCGCCATTGGCGCCACGGACACCATTCTGCAGGACGTTGCCGCCCTGTCCCGTCTGGGAGTTCGCGTGGTGTTGGTCCACGGTGGAGGAAAGGCAATCACCAACTTGCTGGACAAGCTGAACGTTCCCACTCGCTTTGTGGAGGGCTATCGCTACACGGACGAGGATGTACTGAATACCGCCGAAATGGCCCTGTCCGCACAAGCAAATAAAGCCATTGTTTCCGCACTGAACGAACTGGGTGTTTCCGCAGTCGGTATTTCCGGCAAAGACGGCGGTTTATTGACTGCTCAAGCGAAAACCCCCGAACTGGGTCGAGTCGGCGAAATTACCGCAGTCAATACAGATTTGCTGGATACTTTGCTGGACAGTGGCTTTGTTCCTGTCGTTTCCCCGATAGCAGGTGGCGATGGTGCCGGATATAACTGCAACGCTGACGATGCTGCCCGAGCCGTCGCAGAAGCCCTGTGTGCCGACAGCCTTCTGTTTCTGACCGATATTGATGGTGTTCTGGTGGACAGTCACAACAAACAGACCGTCATTCCTCACATGAACCTGAACCGTGGCCGCGAGCTGCTGGAAAGCGGCTTGATCGCCGGCGGTATGGCTCCCAAAGTATCGAATTGTCTGCTTGCCGTGGAGCGCGGAGTGGGGAAGGTCGTCATTATGAGCGGCACTGTGGAGCACGCACTGCTGCTGGAGACCATTTCTCAGAAATCTCTAGGAACCACTATCACAAAGGACTGACTTTTTTGGTAAATAAGATCACACTGGATAACGGCGTACGCATTTTGACCGAGCCCATGGCCGGAATGCGCTCTGCGTCTCTCGGTATCTGGGTCGGAGCCGGCTCCCGTCACGAAACCGCTGCCGAGAACGGTGCCGCTCACTTTATCGAACACATGGTTTTCAAGGGCACCGAAACTCGTTCTGCCGCCGATATTGCCCAGGAAATGGACGCCATCGGCGGGCAGGTCAATGCCTTTACCACGAAGGAAAACACCTGCTTCTATGTGCGTACGTTGGATACTCACCTGTCTCAAGCCACGGATGTGCTGTGCGATATGTTTTTCAACTCCGCTTTCCGGCAGGCAGATGTGGAAACGGAACGTGGTGTTATTCTGGAAGAGATCGGTATGTACGCCGACAACCCAGAAGACGTTTGCGCCGAACGCTTAGCTGCAGCTGTATACAAAGGCAGCTCTCTGGCTCGTCCCATTCTGGGCAAACCCTCTACATTGGAAAAAATGACAGGGGAGACCCTGCGCACCTGGCGCAATGTGCATTATCGTCCAGATGAAATTGTAGTTGCTTTGGCAGGCAGTTTCTCGGACGCCGTCGTAGAAGATTTGAAAAATCGCTTCTCTGCCATTGCCCCCAGCCCTCGTCCCAAATCCAAACCCGCCGCCTACCGCAGTGCGATTACCTTAAAACGGAAGGCCACGGAACAAAACCACATTACTCTGGCATTTCCCGGACTGCCCTACGGAAACGACCTCCGATTTGCGCTGCAATTGCTGTCTTTTATTTTAGGCGGTGGTATGTCCTCCCGGTTGTGGCAGGAAGTGCGCGAAAAACGTGGCCTCTGCTACTCCATTTACTCCTATGGCGCAGGCCATGAGGAAACCGGATTATTCGGAATTTACACCGCTTTAGGGCGCGAAACCGAGCGTCAGGCACTGGATGCCATTATGACCGTTGTCCGTGATTTGGTTCAAAACGGCGTGACCGCCGACGAGCTCTCCCGTGCACGGGAGCAATCTAAGGCCAGTGTTCTGATGGGACTGGAGTCTACCCAATCCCGCATGAGTCATCTGGGCCGCTCCACTCTGTTGACCGGAACGGTATTGACTCCCGATGAAATTATTGCCGCCTACGATGCCGTTACACAGGAAGAAGTATTGAGTTTGGCTCGTACCATTTTCGACCCTAACCAAGCCGCCCTTTCTGCTGTGGGACGTGTAGAAAATGAGGATTATTACCGTTCTTTCTTACTTTTATAAAACGAAAATGACCGCCCAATGGGCGGTCATTTTGCGTTTAATCCAATTCAAATTGGCCGGTATATAGTTGATAA
>CAZDXX010000031.1:0-13249 GCA_964509595.1 uncultured Oscillospiraceae bacterium | reverse complement strand
AAGTAGCTGTAGTTCTCCACCAGACCCACCACGGGCACATCCATGATGGCGGCCATGTTAACAGCCTTGTGAACGATCATGGAAACCAGATCCTGGGGAGAAGTAACCACGATGATACCGTCAATGGGCAGAGACTGGAACACGGTCAGGGGCACATCGCCGGTTCCGGGAGGCATATCGACAAACATATAGTCGATCTCGCCCCAGAGCACATCGGTCCAGAACTGCTTAACCACACCGGCAACAACGGGACCACGCCAGATAACGGGATCGGTCTCTTCCTTGGTCAGCAGGTTCAGGCTCATAACGCGCACGCCGTTCTTGGAGATGGAGGGCAGAATACCCATGTCGTTGACTTCGGCGGTCTCATGAATACCAAAAGCCTGGGGGATGGAGGGGCCGGTGATGTCGGCATCCAGAACGCCGACCTTGTAGCCCTTGGCGCGCATGGCACAAGCCAAGGAGGCAGTCACTGTGCTCTTGCCGACACCGCCCTTACCGCTGACGACACCAAAGACCTTCTTAACGTCAGAAAACTGGTTCATCGGTGCGCGCAGGTCAGGCTTTTCCTGACGCTCGCCGCAGCTTGCGCTGCAGGAGCCGCAATCGTGGGTACATTCGCTCATTTCTTTATTCTTCCTCTCTAAAGTTATTTACAAATTAATAATGATAGCTTCCTCCGCCGATAAACTCCCGAATCAGGGAGTCAGGTGCAACCAAGGCGGGGTCAATCTCTTCAAACCACTGGAACCCATTGATCAGGTCGAGCAGTTCAACGTGGCGTTCATTTTCCTGAGGAACAGCCTCCAGCAGAGGTTTGGCAAAGTTTTTCATCACCGACACTTCATAGGGCAGGGAGGAGTCGATGATAATATCGGCACGGCCTTTAAAGGGGGAGATATATAATTTCTCACCTCGGCGCACATTGGCCCACATGGCCATGGTGGCCTCTACTCCCGTGCCGCGGAACTGATAATCACGGACAGCACGGCGGGTCAGGCGCATCCAGGTGCCCTTAAAACGAAGCACATCTCCATCGCACACATTGCTTCGGGCAGAGATATACATACAGGTGGCCTCCGGGTGGCGGCCGGCAATATCGTCATTCAGCGCGTGGATGCCCTCGAAAATAGCAACTTCGTCCTTTCCCAACCGCAGTGAAGTCACGGCTGAATCCCGCATCTGGCGGGCAAAGGCAAATTTGGGAATCAGGATCTCCTCACCCTTGGCCAGCGCGGTGAAATGCTGATCCAGCAAGTCCATATCCAGCAGCTTGGGGGACTCATAGTCGATGTCACCTGTCTCCGTGCGAGGCGCAGTCCGATGATCCATGGTTTTGAAATAGTCATCCATGGAGATGGTATGGGAATTCACGCCGCGGCGTTTCAGCTCTTCTTCTACCTTTTTCGCGGTAGTTGTCTTACCGGAACCTGAGGGCCCGGACAACAAAACCACAGGACTTTTGCTCATATTTTGGATGATACGGTCAGCAGCGCGCGCTACCTTCAGACCATATTCTCCGTCACACTCTTCCAGAAAGCCTTTTACGTCTTCCCGGATTCGATGGTTGATTTCCTGCAGCTGATAGGCCATGGGAGTTCCTCCTTTTCGCGGCAGATCTGGTCGATTCGATCCAGATACTCGTGTGGGTATTTCGGATTTGCACGACGTTCAATACTTCCTGTCTGTGTGTCGACTAATTTCGTCACACCACCGCCACCCAAAGACAGGATAGACTGCAACTCTTCCATCATGCAAATATTATATACACTTTCACAACCCGGTTTGCACCAACCTACATTTTCAAAAGAACCGGACATAAATTTCTGCCGATAAAGGTAGTAGGGTGCATACTTGGCCTGTGCCAAACGATACCAGGCGTAGTTCAGCATCTCAGCTACTTGCTCTCCGTTGGGCAATGGGTTGGCAAAACCACCGCTAGTCAGGGTTGACCCTCGCTTCAATGCCAACGTGTGGACAGTGATGTTTTCCGGATCCATTGCCAGTACTTTGTCCAGCGTACGCTGAAATCCTTCCGGGGTATCCGCAGGCAGCCCGGCAATCAAATCCATATTCACCAGAAAATCGCCCGACTCCCGTACCAGTGCATAGGCTTCTTCGATCTGCTGAGCCGTATGGGCACGGCCCATAGCTCGCAGAACTTTATCTTCCATAGTCTGAGGATTGACCGAAACGCGATCCACATGGTGCTTGGCAAGCACCTCCAGCTTTTCCCGGGTAATCGTGTCCGGGCGTCCGGCTTCCACCGTATACTCTACGCGATTGGACAGGTCAATATGTTCTTCCAGTGCGGACAGCACCCGATCCATCTGTTCAGCGCTCAGCGTAGTGGGCGTGCCCCCGCCAAAATAAACGGACTTAACCGAAAGCCCATCCCGTTTCAGCGCAGCACCGGCAGCCTCAATTTCCCGTATCAACGCATCCACGTAGGGCTCGATCAGCTTCAGCGAGTGCTTCACATCCGCAGAGATAAACGAACAATAGGCGCAACGAGTGGGGCAGAAGGGGATACCCACATAGATAGAAATATCCTCCGGCTTCAGGCTCTTTTTGACTGCCAGACTGGCCTTTGCGCAATCCATTGCCAAATTAGCACGCAAGGGAGAAACGTGGTAGGTTTTACGCAGTGCTGCCTTTGCCTGTGCGGGAGTCGCCCCGGCCAGCATCGCCTTGGTAGGGATCTTTACCGGACGCACGCCGGTCATGGCTCCCCAAGGAGGTTCTTTCCCCAATGCTTCCACACCTGCGCGATAAAATGCCTGCTTTACGATGCGCTGACATACACGACCGTCGTTACGGGCTTCACCGTTCAATTCGGTCATCTTGGCGCGGCAGGAATGGCGGGTGATTTTCCCATTCCAATGCAACACTGCTGTAGCAGTCAACCACATATTGCCCCGGTTCAGAGACAGTGTTACCTTGTTTTCCTCGTCACCCTCATATGTGGGGCGTTCTTCGGGAAACAAGGTCAACATCATCTGTTCCGCCGCGTATTTATAATCGTGTCCTTTTAAAATAATTCTCATTGTTTCAACGCATACAGAACCCAGTAGTTGTTGACTCGTTCCTCAGCCAAAGTGGAAAAGCCTTCATGGCCGGGAAGTACTTGGCGATCACCCTCCATGCCTGCCAAGCGTTTCAGAGAAGCTGCCATCAAATCGGGAGAGCCACCGGCCAGATCAGTTCGACCGCAGGAACCCTGAAACAGAGTGTCCCCGGTAAAGAGCACGTCACCCACCTCCAGCGTCACGCTGCCACCACTGTGCCCGGGCGTGTGGTATACCTTGACGGTTAAATTTCCAACGGAAATCTCATCCCCTTCACCGTAGTCGATAGTCTCGCCCACATCGGGCATTAGGGAATCGATCTTTTTGGTCATTGCAGCATCAACAGCGTGGAGGTAAACGGGAATATCCGGATATTTCTTGCGCAAATCGGGTACAGCGCCGGTATGGTCATAGTGACCATGAGTCAGGAAAATAGCCACAGGGGTCATTCCCATTCGTTCTGCGGCAGCGGCAATCTCCGCACCAGCTCCACCGGGATCAATAATGGCACCTTTGTTGGTTTCTTCATCCATAAGCAAATAGCAGTTGGTGCCGATGGGAGGCACCTGAAGCGCTTGAATTTTCATATCACACCTCATTGATGTCAAACAAGATCGTCACGGGGCCGTCATTTTGAGAATAGACCTGCATGTCTGCGCCAAACTCACCATGCTCCACACGGAAACCGCGCTCACGGCAAAATTCCATGAACTTCTCATACAACGGAATCGCCTGATCCGGCTTCGCTGCCCCGGTAAATCCGGGACGGCGACTGGACGTATCAGCGTATAGGGTAAACTGGCTGACCACCAGCAGGCTGCCGCCCACTGTGGCAAGATCCAGATTCATTTTTCCGTTTTCATCCTCAAATACCCGCAAATTACAGATTTTCTCTGCCAGCTTTCGGGCAATCTTTTCATCGTCATTCGGTCCAACGCCCAGCAGTACCAGATATCCCCGGTCAATGGCTCCGTTGACGTTTCCATCAATCTCCACTCTGGCATTGGCAACTCTTGTAACAACTGCTTTCATTGTTTATCGATACTCCCTGGTAATTCCTTTTGCAAAAAGAGGATCCAACTCAAACTGGGCAATATCTCCCGCGCTGCAGCGCACATCAGTCACGTCCAAAACGGTCTCCATAGCACCAATTCGGCCAATGACCTTTACCTTTTGTCCGTCAATACGCACCGTACGGCGTGTGGCAGCACGACGGCGATGCCAAGCTGCAAAAAATCCATCTTCCCGGATGCGTTCCACGCCAAACCCATTCTGATAACCTACGGGAATCACCGCCACACGAGTGGGGCGGCGCAAACGCACCAAAGTCTCATTGCCCACCGTATGCCCCTTGGGCAGCCAGTGGATATCATCAATGGCTGCTTCACCCCAGCCGACCCTCTGCAGTCCATCGTTTTTGGTACGGCGGCAGCGGCCCAACAAAGCGGTACCCACACGCACTGCATCCATGCGGGCGAAGTCATACCGCATCAGAGCATAAGAACCCGCCGCATGAAGCACACCGGTTTCAAAACCGGCGGTCTGTACCGCCTTAACCGTCTGAGTAAACTCATCCAACTGCTCGGCCACATCCTGCTGCTTGGTTCCGGTCGTGTGAATTTGAGTATACATACCGGTAACTGCCACGTTAGACAAATTCCGATAGACAGACAGGATTTTTTCAAGCTCATCGGTCAGGAAGCCGCCAAATCCCATGCCGGTATCAATTTGAATATGCGCTTCCACCACCGTAGAGCGCTTTTCCGCCACGCCGTTGAGCGCCATGCCGGTGTCGGCAGACCCAATGGTGCAGACTACGTTCAGATCCAAAAGCTTTTCCAATTCCTCACGGTCAGTAGTGGCCCGAAGCATCAAAATCTCTTCCTCCACCAAACCGGCCTTACGGAGAGCTGCGGCATCTGCCGCTTCCGACACGGCGTAGCGTACAATGCCCTCATCTCGCAGGATTTTTGCCATCTCCACCAGACCAACACCATGGGCGTCGCCGGTGAGGACAGCATAAATGGCGGCTTTTTCCGCCCGTTTTTTGAGCACAGTAATATTTTTCTTGATCGCCTGTTTATCAATGACCAAGACTTTCACTTCCGCCACCCCGCCTTTTCTTTTTATATTTGTAATATAACATTATAGCACCCTTTGTTTGGCATCGTCAATGGCTTGCCCGCAAAAGAAACGGGTTGCCCTCCGGCATGGAGGGCAACCCAATTTTCAACTTTATCAGCGGCGGCAGATAAACGCGCACCACCCGGTTTTTTCTTTTTTCTCCACGACCGTGAATCCGTTTTTCTCCAATGCAGCACGCACCTCATCGGAACGGGTATCGATGATACCGGAGCAGATAAAATATCCACCCTCAGTCATAAAATCACCGGCAAATGCAGACAGAGGGATAATAACGTCAGCCACAATGTTGGCCAATACCACCTGGTACTTGTTCTCCATCAGTTCGGCCACCAGGCCCTTGTCAGACAGCACATTACCGGCACGCACATCGTAACGATCCTTACCAATGCCGTTCAGGGCCGCATTTTCATAGGCCACATCCACAGCCTTGGGATCAATGTCCACCGCAGCGGCAAACTCAGCACCCAGACAAAGTGCGGCAATGGACAAAATACCGCTGCCACAGCCCAAATCCAAAATACGATCGCCGGAGTGAACCGCCTGCTCCAATCCTTCCAGACAGAGCTGAGTCGAAGCGTGGCTACCTGTACCGAAGGTCAAGCCGGGATTCAGCCAGACAGGCACCTTGCCTTCAGGCAGCGCGCTGTCCTTTTCCCACTCCGGAACCACGTAAATCTTCTCGCCAACGGCCAGTGGCTTATAATACTTCTGCCAGCTGGTGGCCCAATCATTTTCCTGCAGCGGTGCAGAGAGAATTTCATATCCTTCCAGACCAGCGGTGTACTGCTGCAGCTGCTTATGACCATCTTCATCATCGGTGACGTAGAATTTCACACGGGCTGCGCCATTCATGTGTTTGAGCAGATCATCATCTACATAGTCCCAGTATTGGCGGTTATTCTCCAAAAACTGTTTAAAGTCTTCTTCATCTTCAATCACCAATCCAACTACACCGTTGGCAGTCAAGCGGGCTGCCAGTGTGTCCAAATCGTCTCCGGTGGTATTGATGGTGATTTCCAGCCACGTCAGATTCATTATTTCTCGCTCCCCAGGAAGAACAGGGCAATGACACCGGGACCGGCGTGACAACCGATGACGGGACCCACATAGTCGATAACTTTTACCTCTACGCCAAAGCGTTCCTTAACCATATCAGCCAGCTTGTTCGCATCGTCCCAGCTGTCGCCATGACTGATAAAGACGGTCTGATTGGCAGGATCAATCGCAGTCTCTTCCATCTTATCTACCAGGGCCTTCAGTGACGCTGCGCGGCCGCGGGCTTTAGACATGTTGATCAAATGACCTTCGTTGTCCACATGGAGCACCGGCTTAATAGACAGCATCGTGCCCACCAGTGCTGTGGCAGCGGAAACACGACCGCCGCGTTTCAGGTGGTTCAGATCGTTCACAGTGAACCAGTGGGCCAAATTGTTCTTATGCTCTTCCACCCAGTCGCGTACTTCTTCGATGGTCTTGCCTTCCGCACGCATCTTAGATGCATACCACACCAGCAGACCTTCGCCCAGAGACGCAGCCAGGGTGTCCACGGTGTAGATCTTGCGATCGGGATACTTCTCGCGCAGTTCTTCCACGGCGATTACAGAAGACTGGTACGTGACAGACAGGCCGGAGGAGAAGGCCAGAATCAGAACATCCTGGCCGGCTTCCAGCAGGGGGCCTGCAATATCCACATAATCCTGAGAATTCACGGCAGAAGTCTTGCCCATTTCGCCCTGACGCAGCAAATCATAGAGTTCCTTGGGCTGCATTTCACGGTGATCGGGATAATCGGCACGATCCACGTCCTGGATTATAAAGTGCAGAGGAAGAACGGTTACGTCCAGTTCCTCCACCAGCTGCTGATTCAAGTCAGCTGCGGAATCGGTGATAATAGCAAATTGATTCATAATGTTTCCTCCGTTATTCGCCTTTTTCTTTGCTTTTTTCTTTATTCTTGCTCTGCTTTTTTTCCTCAGAGCTGTCTTCCTCATTTTGCAGCAGGGACAATATGCGCTCACACGCCAGCTTATCGGCATAGCTTCTCAACGCCAGCCCCAGTGCCATACGGGCCAATTCTGCCTTTTCCTGATTCTCATCCACCGCCTCAGCTGTTTCTTTCAACGCTGCATCCAATTCCCGACAGAAATAGTTATACAACCGTTCCGGTTCTCGTCCTTCCGCTCCGCTCTGAATCAGCGTCTTCATCTCTTTGACTGAAAGCACCTGTTTCAGTGCACAGATTGCGGTCAGGTAAGCAAGGTGGGTCTGTCCGTACCTCTTTCCCTCTGCTCTGGGAAGAAGCCCATCTTTGATGTAGTTGTTGACCATGGCAGAAGTCAGATTCTCACTTTCCTCATACCGAATCAACTGACGAGGCATATAAGAAATAATTTGATCCATATAGAGCGAAATATCCGGCAGATTTTCCCAAGCAGCCGGTCGCTCCTGGTTCAAGCGCTCTTTTAGTTCACGAAGTTCCTCCACACTACGACCTCTTTCCTGTTTTTGAAAACTCGGTTTCGTAATTTCCTTTATTAGCATATCACATAGCATCACAGCTTGTAAACACCTTTTTCCCCTTGTGCTTCAAGTATTTTAGCGGCATAGTCTTTCCAACACTTGCTCCAACGAAAATTTTGCCCTATAATGGATATGATTCCAAATGATCTACACTTGTTTTGGAGGTGTCTATGCCGGCTAAAGTTCTTACCATCGTAGGTCCCACTGCTTCCGGAAAAACTCGCCTGGCAGTAGAACTGGCCCGCCGCTTTAACGGCGAGGTGGTTTCCTGCGATTCTATGCAGATTTATCGACATATGGACATCGGCACCGCCAAACCTACTTCAGAAGAGATGGCTGGTGTTCCACATCACATGCTTGATGTAGCTGACCCGGACGAGAATTATTCTGCAGCCCGCTACGTGGAACAGGCCTCCGCCTGCGTAGACGACATTCTGTCTCGCGGAAAACTTCCCATCATTGCAGGAGGCACCGGACTTTATCGGGACGCTCTGCTGGCCGGACGCACATTTGCAGCCTTTTCCGGAACATACCGGGAAGAATTGCAGCGTCGTGCCAATGCAGGCGAGCTTCCTCAACTTTATGAAGAGTTGAAGCGTATCGACCCGGAACGTGCTGAAAAATTACATCTTGCAGATGAAAAACGCATCCTCCGTGCCTTGGAAATCTGGTATGAAACAGGCAAAACCATGACTCAGCACGATGAGGAAAGTCGTCTGCAGCCTCCTCGGTATGAGGCAGTTTCCATCGGCCTTTCCTTTGTGAACCGGGAAGACATGTGGAAACGAATTGATTTGCGCGTAGACGAAATGATGGCAGCCGGCCTGGTCACAGAAGTACAATCTCTCCTGGACCGCGGCATTCCTCCCAAATGCACTGCCATGCAGGCTATTGGTTACAAAGAAATGATTTGCGCCCTGGAGAACGGCAATTCGCCGGAGCAGGCTGCCGAGGAAATCAAACTGCGGTCCAGGCAATATGCCAAGCGCCAGCTGACCTGGTTCCGCCGCGACCCCTCCATCCGCTGGTTCCTTTGGGAAAATACGCCCGATTTTGAAAAAGCCCTTGCTTTTTCGACACAAATTTTGGAAGAATTTGGTTTATGATGTACGCATTCCAAAAACAGAAGGAGTGCGTATATCATGCAAAAATCCACCCATATTCAAGACCTGTTCCTCTCCCGCATTCGCCGGAGCAAAACCAATGTGACCATGTTCCTGATGAACGGTTACCAACTGCGCGGCACCATTGCCGGTTTCGACCAATTTGTTGTCGTTCTGATGAGCGAAAACAAACAACAGGTTATTTACAAACACGCAATTTCTACAATCACCCCTGAACGCCCCGTATCTCTCGAAGAAAATCCGGTCGGACAGGAGCTAAGTTAAGGAAGGCGGTCCCATGAAACAGGGCACTCTGATTACAAAAATCATTATGTTCATCCTCTTTATCGGTGTGGTCATTTATATGGCCATTTATGCCGTGCAAAGTCTTGCTGACCCATTTACCACTGCTATAGCTTATCAGGACACTTTGGATGATTCCGTGAAAATCACCGGAATGGTCGTGCGAGGAGAACAGGCGCTTTCGGACGGCGCCACCATCATTGACGTGCTTCCAGACGAAGGGGAGCGAGTCGCTGCCGGAGAAACTGTTGCGATTTTGTATCAGAACAACGATGCCCTGGATCATCAAAAGCAGCTTCAAGCATTAGAGCAGGAACGTGATCAGCTTCAGTATGCCCTGAACAGCGGCAACAGCCTGAGCGATGCCGCAAAATTGGAGCAACAAATTATTTCTTCCATTTTAGACTTGCGTGCCAATACATCCAGCGGAGATTTATCTACTGTGGAATCCAACGCACTTTCCTTGCGCACACTGGTATTACAGCGGGAATTTGCATACTCCGCGTCTGGTGACAGCGCCGCTGCATTGCGTGAAAGCATTGCGGAACTGGACGAACAAATTGCAAGTTTGGAAACACAGGTTTCCGATGTCACCACCTCCATTTATGCACCCTGCTCCGGTTTGTTTTCCCGCGTTTCCGATGGCTTGGAAGCCATTTTGACTCCCGATAGTCTGGAAACCATGACCACCGATGATTTTAAGAGCATTTCCAGTCAGGCTGATTCCTCAAGCAGCACCAATGTAGGCAAGCTGATTACCGGAAACACCTGGTATTTTGTTGCGGTGGTGGACGCTTCCACCGCCGCTCGTCTCCGAGTCGGCAGCACGATTACTGTCTCCTTCTCTCATGATTATACCGGAGAAATGCCGATGCAGGTGGAGCGAATCGGTGACCAAGAAGCCGATGGCTGTATTCTCGTTCTCTCTTATGACAGGAATCTGAAGGATGTCACCTTGCTTCGTACTCAGACTGTGGATTTAATCTTTAATCGTTATACCGGCGTCCGCGTTCCGAAACAGGCACTGCGTATGGAAACCGTAACTGTCACGGATTCAGAAACCGAAACAGAACGTCAGTCACAAGTCCTTGGCGTATATACTGTTGCAGGTGCACAGGCTGAATTCATTCCTGTGGACATTATCCGCGAAGGACGTGATTACTACCTCGTTTCTTCCGCAAAAGAAAGTGACTACTTCCTGACCATTTCTGCAACAGAAGCCAGAAAGCGAATTCTGCGTGCCGGAGACGAAATTATTGTAACTGCTTCCGACTTATACGATGGAAAGGTGGTATTGGAGTGAACCTGAAGGAAAATGTTACGGCGGTCAACGCGCGAATCGCCGCTGCTGCCTGCAGAGCAGGCCGTAATCCAGATGAAGTTACTCTGGTTGCCGCCACCAAGGTGCAATCTTCAGAAACCATCCGTGCCGCCATTTCCGCAGGCATTCAAATCTGCGGTGAAAACCGGGTTCAAGAAATGACGGCTCATTTGGACGACAACGCCTATGCCGGTGCCCGACTGCACTTCATCGGCCATCTGCAAACCAATAAAGTCAAACAGGTAGTTGGTCGGGTGGATTTGATCGAATCTGTAGATTCTGAACGTTTGTTGGAAGCGATCAGCAAGCGCGCCGGTGAACTGGAACTGATTCAGGACATCCTATTGGAAGTCAATATCGCCGGTGAAGCAAACAAAGGCGGTATTTCTCCGGAACAACTGCCCCTTTTAGCGCAAAAAGCCCTGGAATTGCCCCATATCCGCCTGCGCGGTTTGATGTGCATACCACCCATTGTGGTTCCAGGTTCCTCAAACCGCAAATTTTTTGCCCAAACCCGTCAGCTTTATGTTGACATAAGAAATAAAATAGCGGATAATAATTCTGATATGGACTGCCTGTCTATGGGCATGAGCGGCGACTTTGAAGACGCCGTGGAAGAGGGGGCCACACTGGTCCGGGTGGGAACCGCCCTGTTTGGTCCTCGCCCACCCATGACAGGACACAATTAGAAACAACAAAAGGAAGCTCTGTCAAATCGGCAAGAGCGGATTGCGGCGAAATTTTTCGGTATGAAAAGGCGTGATTTTGCCGGAATACTTTGTGTATTTCAAAAAAATCACAACGCATTTAGACCGCAAAATTTCCGCAAGACGCCGCAGGCGTATTTGATTTGAGGTTCCGAAGAAAAAATAAGGGGCTGTTTTTATGGGATTTATTGATGAACTCAAGCGCCTGGCCCGTCCTTACGAGGATGAGGAAATGGACGATTTTGACGATTTCGAGCCGGTGGGCCGCTCCAACGTGGTTCGGGAAAAGGCCCGCGATCGCGAGGCAACCAGTTCTCTGTATGATCAGAATACGACTGATCGTCGCAATAACAAGGTAGTCAATATTCACACCACTACCCAACTGCAGGTCGTTCTGGTAAAGCCTGACCGTTTTGAGCAGGCTTCCGAGATCGCCGACCATCTGCGCGAAAAGCGCACCGTGGTGTTGAATCTGGAGTCCACTCAGAAGGACATTTCCCGCCGTTTGCTGGATTTCCTGTCCGGCGTAGCCTATGCTCACGAGGGTAAGATCAAGAAGGTTGCTATCTCTACCTATATCATCACTCCCTATAACGTGGATATCCTGGGTGATTTGATCAATGACCTCGAAAACAACGGCCTTTATTTCTCGTAAGAAGGGAGATGCGTACATATGTTGACTCCGCAGGAAGTTTCTGAGCATGCATTTGCGAAAGCATCATTTGGCGGCTACAACATGGCCATGGTGGATGAGTTCCTGGATCAGTTGACCGCAGATTACACCGCCCTGTATAAAGAAAATGCCTCTCTGAAAGCCAAGATGAAGGTTTTGGCTGACTCTTTGGAGGAGTACCGCGCCACCGAGAAGGGTATGCGCCGCGCTCTGCTGGCCGCCCAACAGGCTGCTGACGAGATGGTCAAAGAAGCTGAGAACCGTAAGAGCGAACTGCTCCGTGATGCTGAAGCTGACGCTCAAGTCAAAATCAATGAACTGCGCCGTCAGGTGGCTGATGAAGAAGCTCGTTTGGCCACTGCGCAGAAAGCAACCGCGGATTTTGTCGCTCAGGTTCGTGAAACTTGCCGCAAGCAGGAAGAGTTTCTGGATTCTTTGAATTCTGTTACCGCTGTTTCTGCGCCCAGCTACACCGTGGATCAAACTGCTCAGGCAATCGAAGAGTCTGTTATGAAGCTGCTGGAGAAGGAAGAAGTGGAACCCGAAGCAGAAACGGAACCCGAAATGGTTGTCGAAGAAAGCATCGATGAGGACGCCGACGAGCCCATCAGCCTGTACGAGGAACTGACCGGCCGCAGCCGCCGGGATCAGGAGCGTGCACGTGCGTTTGAGGAAGAACCCGCCGAAAAGACAGATGCTGATGCCAGCCCCACTCGCCGCATTGACTTTGATAATCTGCAGTTTGGTGCCAACTACGACCTGAAATAAGCCCGGAATCCAGAACTTTTCCTTGACAATTGAAGAAAAAATGGGTAAGATACTGCACAGACGCGCGGATGCGCGTCTGTGCAGTTTATTTTCATAATACAAGCGCGTTGATGAGGACGAGTATCGTACAAACTTCTGCACAGAGAGCCGCTGTTTGGTGCAAGGCGGACAGAAGCGTATGAGAAAATCACCTCGGAGCAGGTTTGCCGAAATTACAGTAAGCAAACACGGCTGGCCCCGTTACAGGCCAAAGGGAGCATGGATTAAATCAGCGAGATTGGATGGCACGTGATTTTTCGGCGCAAAAAGGCGCAATTTTGCAGGAATACTTGATGTATTTCAAAAAATTGCAACGCATTTGCGGTGGAAAAGATCAGCCAGATACCGAAGATGTATTTAATCAATGGTTCCTTAAGAGTGGTCGCGTATTGCGCGGCAACAAGAGTGGTACCGCAGAGGTTTGCACCTTTGTCTCTTAAGGAGACAAAGGTTTTTTATTTTTGTAGGAAAACACATTCATCATATAAAGGAGAGTTCACCATGGACTTCAACCAGACCATCCATCTGCCTCAGACCGAATTCCCCATGCGCGCCGGTCTGCCCAACCGTGAGCCCGGCATGCTCCAGGCCATGTACGACAA
>CAZDXX010000030.1:0-13782 GCA_964509595.1 uncultured Oscillospiraceae bacterium | reverse complement strand
AGGCAGAGGAACTGGCAGCAGAAATCCCTGACAGCTTTATCCCCGGCCAGTTCGTGAACCCGGCCAATCCGAAGACCCACCGCGAAAATACCGGCCCCGAAATCTGGGCAGATACTGATGGCAAGGTGGATATCTTTGTGGCAGGCGTCGGAACAGGTGGCACCGTGACCGGCGTGGGTGAGTATCTGAAGATCAAGAACCCCGAAATCGAGGTCGTGGCTGTGGAGCCGGCTTCTTCGGCTGTGCTGTCCACCGGTGTGGCGGGTCCCCATAAGATTCAGGGCATCGGCGCCGGATTTGTGCCCGATGTACTGAATACCACGATTTATGACGAAATTGTCACCGTTACCAATGAAGATGCATTTGCCACCGGTAAGCTGATCGGAAGGAGCGAGGGTGTGCTGGTAGGTATTTCCTCCGGTGCGGCTGCATTCACGGCGATCGAACTGGCAAAACGGCCCGAAAACGAAGGAAAGACCATTGTGGTCTTGTTCCCGGATACAGGCGACAGATATCTGTCTACCCCTCTCTTTGCAGATTGACGGAAAACACCGGCGCCTGAGTTGTTCGGGCGTCGGTGTTTTGACGTGAATGCAAACAATTGACGATATATGAAAAGAAAGGATTGATGTCATGACTAATCGAACGATTTATCTTGATAATGCTGCGACCACCCGGACGAGTGATGCGGCGATCCGGGCCATGCTTCCTTATATGGATCAGGTCTACGGCAACCCATCCAGTCTGCATTCGGCGGGGCAAAAGGCGGCTGAGGCGCTGGAAGAGGCCCGGCAGAGGATCGCCGACTGTATCGGTGCATCTGCCAGAGAAATCATTTTTACGTCCGGCGGAAGCGAGGCGGACAATCAGGCGATCATTTCCGCTGCCCGAATGGGGGCGAGGAAGGGGAAGATGCATATCATCTCCACTGCCTTTGAGCATCATGCTGTGCTCCATACCTTGGAGAAGCTGAAGAAGGAAGGCTTTGAGATTACCTTGCTCGATGTCCACGAAAACGGGCTCATTACGCCGGAACAGGTCGCGGAAGCGATTTGTGAAGACACCTGTCTTGTGACGATCATGTTTGCGAATAATGAAATCGGTACCATTCAGCCAATTCAGGAGATCGGCAGAATTTGTCGGGAGAAAGGTGTGCCGTTTCATACCGATGCGGTACAGGCGGCTGGACATCTGTCTATCAATGTGGTGGAGCAGAATATCGATATGCTCTCTTTATCTGCCCACAAATTCCACGGACCCAAAGGTATTGGGGTGCTGTACGCCAAGAAGGGAATTCCGTTGGTGAACCTGATCGAAGGCGGTGCTCAGGAGCGAGGGAAACGGGCGGGAACCGAGAACCTCCCGGCCATCATGGGCATGGCTGCGGCACTGGAAGAAGCTTGCGTGAATCTGGAGGCGAACTCTGCCAAACTGACAGCGCTGCGTGATCGCCTGATCGAGGGCCTGGCCCAAATCCCCCACTGTATTTTGAACGGTGATGCCGGGCACAGACTTCCCGGCAACGTTAGCTTCTGCTTTGAAGGCATTGAAGGAGAGTCGCTGCTGCTTCTGTTGGACGACAAGGGTGTTTGCGCATCATCCGGCTCGGCCTGTACCTCGGGATCACTGGATCCCAGTCATGTGCTGCTGGCCATTGGCCGACCCCATGAAATCGCCCATGGCTCCCTGCGCTTGTCTCTGTCGGAGTACAACACGAAAGAAGAAATTGAGGCCGCGATCCGGGCTGTGACGGAAGTTGTGGCTTACCTGAGAAGTATATCCCCGGTCTGGCGTGATTTGGAATCGGGGAAACGGGAATTTGTGATTAAGTGAGGTGTAAAACGAATGGCATTATACAGTGAAAAAGTGATGGACCATTTCCGAAATCCCCGTAATGTGGGTACGATGGAAGACGCCGACGGTATCGGTGAGGTGGGCAACGCCAAGTGCGGCGACATCATGCGGATTTATCTGAAAATCGAGAACGACATCGTTTCTGATGTGAAGTTTGAGACCTTTGGCTGCGGCAGTGCCATCGCTGCCAGCTCCATGGCGACGGAACTGATCAAGGGGAAACCCCTTTCTGAGACGCTGCAGCTGACGAATAAGGCTGTTGTGGAGGCGCTGGATGGACTTCCTGCGCCTAAGATCCATTGCTCCGTTTTGGCAGAAGAGGCGATCAAGGCGGCGGTCAAGGACTACTACGACAAGAACGGGATCGAGTACGACGCAAAGCAGTTTCCTTGCTGTGATGACTGCGGACATTGCTGCGGACACTAAATGATCAAGATGATATAGAATATCTTGATTTACCTACCGGATTTATGGCAAAATAAAGGAACTAGGAGGTGCAGGTCATGTTGATCTCGACAAAAGGAAGATACGCATTGCGTGTGCTGATTGATTTGGCGGAGCATTATTCCGGCGGATATATTCCCATGAAGGATATTGCGAAGCGGCAGGAATTGTCACTGAAGTATCTGGAGCGCATCATGCCTGCTCTGTCTAAAAGCGATATGGTGGAGTGTATCCACGGAAAAGGTGGCGGATATCGCCTGACCAAGGCTCCGGAAGAGTGCAAGGTGGGTGAGATTTTGCGGCTGACCGAGGGGGATCTGGCTCCGGTGGCCTGTCTGGAATGTGGAGCAAAACCCTGTGAGCGAGCAGGAGAGTGCCGTACGCTGCCCATGTGGAGCGAGTTCAACAAAATGATGAATGATTACTTTGACGGTATTTCGCTTGCTGATTTGATGCAAACTGATATTTCACACAATTATACAATTTAAGGTAACAGGGCCTGCGCAATTTTGCGCAGGCCCTGCTTTGTGATGGGACTTCAGCGGTTGTTGATGGGGGTATAGCGGTTTCTTTCGCCTACATAGACATAAGCGGGGCGGATGATTTTGCCCATGTTGATCAGTTCCTCGATGCGGTGAGCGCTCCATCCGGCAATGCGGGCCATGGCAAAAATTGGGGTATACAGTTCCAGCGGCAAATCCAACATGTGATAGACAAAGCCGGAATAAAAGTCCACGTTGGCGGATACACCTTTATAGATTTTACGCTCATCTCCAATGACCTGAGGTGCCAGTCGTTCCACACGGGAATACAAATCATATTCCTCTGTGCGGCCTTTTTCCTTAGACAAGGTCTCCACAAAATGATGGAGAATGTCAGCGCGGGGGTCGGACAGAGAATAGACCGCGTGGCCCATGCCGTAGATCAGACCGGCGCCGTCAAAGGCCTCGCCACGGAGCAATCTGCGCAGGTAACGAGCGATCTCCTCGTCGTCGGACCAGTTTTTTACGTTTTGCTTGATGTCCTCAAACATGCGGATGACCTTTATGTTGGCACCGCCATGTTTAGGACCTTTTAGGGAGGACAGGGCAGCGGCCATACAGGAATAGGTATCGGTACCGGAGGAGGTGACTACGCGGGTGGTGAAGGTGGAGTTGTTTCCGCCGCCGTGCTCGGCATGGAGCATTAGGCAGATATCCAGCAGATGAGCTTCCCAGAAAGAATAGGAAGAATCGGCACGCAGCAGGGATAGAATGTTCTCTGCTGTGGACAGCTCGGGGTTGGGGGCGTGTATAAACAGGGAGTTACCTTCTTTATAGGCGTATGCCTGGTAGGAATAGACCGAGAAAAGCGGGAAGGTGGCGATCAGCTGCATACACTGACGCACCACATTGGCCAGAGAAATATCATCTGCCTTGTCGTCATAAGAGGCCATAGTCAGTACGCATTTGGCCAAAGAGTTCATCATGTCAGCACTGGGAGCTTTCAGAATGACATCGCGCACAAAGTTGTTGGGAAGAGTTCGATAATAGGAAAGCTGCATGGAAAAGTCGTCCAGCTCTTGCTGTGTTGGGAGTTGGCCAAACATCAGAAGGTAGGCGGTTTCTTCGAAGCCGAAGCGCTTTTCCTCCAGAGAGCAACGTACCAAATCTTCGATATCGTAGCCGCGGAAGTAGAGCTTTCCTTTGCAGGGGATTTTCTGCCCGTCCACAATTTGATTGGATACGATTTCGGAAATCTCGGTCAGGCCGGCGACCACGCCATTTCCGTTTAAATCACGCAGACCGCGTTTTACATCGTGTCGGATATAATCATTGGGATTGATGCAGCTGTTTTTGACACTCAGTGCGGCCAATGCCTCGATGGCAGGAGTCACGGTGGAATAATTGGGGTTGCTTGCCATGTGGCGTCTCCTTTCTCAATGGCATCCCCGCACAATTCAACAAGAACGGATTGCGAGCAAATTTTGTGTTAGAAAAAGGCGCGGTTTTGCAGGAATACTTTGTGTATTTCAAGAAACCGCAACACATTGATAACGCAAAATTTCCGCAAGGCGTCGCAGGTGCTGTTGTGCGGCAATGCCTTAACTAAAACAGCCGGACGGAAAACCCGCCCGGCTGTTGGACTGTACGCTTTCGTATGTATAGTATCATACAAATATTGCGATTTTATGAAATTCCTGCAAGTTACATCTGAAAAATTACACCGAGGACGGCTGAAATGGCAATGAAAACAATGGGATGCAGTTTTTTCAGAGGTTTTACCTGCAGACACAGGAAAATGGCAATGGCCAAAGCAATCGCGGGCCAGTGGAACAATTCTGTTTTAACAACACCCTTTTCGGGTACCGTGACTGAGCGGAACATCAGCGCGATGGAGACAACTTCGGCCAGTGCAGCGGTGATCAGGGCGGTGGATGCAGGGCGGATGCCGTAAAAGACAGCGTCCACGGCTCGGCTCTCTCGGAACTTCTTCAGGAAACCGGCAATTAGGGTAATGATGACAATGGCGGGGCAAACAAGTCCCAGAGTGGCAACAATGCCGCCCGGGATTCCACCGGTGTGGAAACCCACGTAGGTAGCCATATTCACGCCTAGGGGGCCAGGCGTGGACTCGGAAATGGCGATCATATTAGCCAGATCACCCGAGGTAAACCATCCGGTACGGCTGCTCATGTCGGTCAGGAAGGGGATGGTGGCAAGACCACCGCCGATAGAGAACAGGCCGACTTTGAAGAATTCGTAAAACAACTGCAGATAGATCATTTCCGAAGACCTCCTTTCGCAGCACGGATGCACAAACCGGCTACGCCGGAAAGGAGAACAATGATCACAGGAGAACAGAGCAGGTTTAGTGTCTGTCCCCAGATTGTATCTGTGGGAATGGTGAGGAAGTTGCCGACCAAAGCCAGCGCTAGGGCACCGATAAAAACGATGATAGTGGGTACGTCAACCAGAGTGGTTTTCCGCAGCTTAAGGATGCTGGACAGGATGAGAGCGCACACACCGGCACGCACACCGGCAAAGGCATGGGCCACCCATTCGATTTCAGCGAACTGCTGCAAGAAGGCGGCAATGATCGTGATGATGACCATGGATGGGAACACCACGCCGAGGGTGGCAACGATTCCGCCAAGAGCTCCCTTGAGCTTACAACCCACAAAGGTGGCAGTGTTGACCGCAATGATGCCCGGCGTACACTGGCCTACGGCGTAATAATCGGCCAGATCTTCTTCCGTGGCCCAGCCTTTCTTTTCCACAACTTCTCGCTGGAGAATAGGAAGCATGGCGTATCCACCGCCGAAGGTGCATACACCTACCTTGGCAAAAGTCAGGAATAAATCAAGATATGGATTCATCGGATCACTCCAGATTTTCTAGCTCATCCAGCCATAGGGAGGCTACGGCGTCGCTGGGCATGCGCCAATCTCCACGGGGGCTCAAGGATACAGAACCGACTTTGGGGCCATCGGGCAGACAGGAACGCTTGAACTGCTGAGCGAAGAAGCGGCGGTAGAAGGTTTTTTCCCACTTCAGAATAGTGGTGCGGTCATAGGAACGGCCAAAGGCGTGTTCTGCCAGACGCAGCACCTTGCGGGGAGCAAACCCCCAGCGGATGGCGTAATACAGGAAAAAGTCGTGCAGCTCGTAAGGACCGACCAGATCTTCGGTCTTCTGGCTGATGGTGCCGTTGATGGCAGGAAGCAGCTCGGGAGAAACGGGGGTGTCCAAAATGTCAGCCAGTACGTTGGACAGTTCGGGGTTAGTCTTGGCCTTGTCGCCGCAAATATGACTGACCAGGTGGCGAACCAGCGTTTTGGGAATGGAACCATTGACACCATACATGCTCATGTGGTCACCGTTGTAGGTGGCCCAACCCAGCGGCAGTTCAGACAGATCACCGGTGCCGATGACCATGCCATTGGACTGGTTGGCAATGTCCATCAGAACCTGAGTGCGCTCGCGGGCTTGAGCATTTTCAAAAGTTACATCATGGTTATCCATGCTCTGACTGATGTCACGGAAATGCTGTTTGACGGCCTCGCTGATGTCGATGCGCTTCAGCGTGCAGCCCAGTTGTGTAGCCAGTTCCACGGCATTATCTCGGGTGCGGTCAGTGGTGCCGAAGCAGGGCATGGTAACAGCAATCACATCTTCCATGGGACGACCCAGCAGCTTCATGGCCAGGGTGGTGATCAGAATGGCCAGCGTGGAGTCCAGACCACCGGACAAACCGACTACGGCGGTTTGGGCATGTGTATGCTCCAGACGTTTTTTCAGGCCGAGAGCTGTGATGCGCAGAATCTCATCACAGCGAGTGGCACGATCGTCGGAATCGACAGGGACGAAAGGCGTGGCGGTGATGGTACGGGTCAAAGTCGTGGTCGACGGGGTCAGGGCGAAGGGGACGCGCCAGAACAGGTCGGAGCCGCTTTTCCCGCAGGAACCGCTGTTGGGGAAGGTGTTCATACGACGGCGCTCGTAGGCCAGTTTGTTTACATCGATCTCCGAGATGGTCAGACCGGAGGCAAAGCGGCGCTGAGCCAGCAGAGTGCCGTCCTCGGCCACCATATTGTGGCCAACGAAGACCATGTCGGTAGTGGATTCGCCTTCGCCTGCGTCGGCATATACATAGCCGCAGACCAGACGGGCGGATTGGCTGCACACCAGTTGACGGCGGTATTCCGCTTTGCCAACCAGTTCGTCAGAAGCGGATAGATTCAGAATCAGGGTGGCGCCGGCCTGCGCCAGACGGCGGGAGGGGGGATCAATAGCCCACAGGTCTTCGCAAATCTCCACACCAACGGTCAGATTGGGCATGGTATCGCAGGAGAAGAGCAGGTTGGAACCCATGGAGACCTCATAGCCGCACAGGGACACCTGAGGGTCGTGCTGCGGCAGACCGGGTTCAAACCAGCGTTTCTCGCAAAACTCGCCGTAACCGGGCAGATTGGTCTTAGGGACCAGACCGAGAAGGTTGCCTTTGTGGATCACAGCGGCGCAGTTATACAGCTTGTTTCCCACGCGCACGGGCAGACCAAGCGCCGTGAGCATATCCAGGTTCTTGGTGGCCTCCAGGATGGTAGCCAGAGCATCCTCGGCGCCCTTGAGCAGGGTGTCCTGCAGGAACAGATCTGCACAGGTGTAGCCGGTAATGCACAGTTCCGGCAAAACCAGAATTCGTACGCCCTGATGGCTTGCCTCACGCATCAGGGTGAAAATCTGTTCGGCATTATAGCGACAGTCAGCAACCCGAATCTTTGGGGTGCCTGCAGCAACTTTAATGAAACCGTCACGCATCGTTATCACCTTCGTTTTAAGTAATATGGTTTCATACTTGTATCATACCCCAAATTTCATGAAAACGCAACAATGCCCGGCCAATTGACCGGGCATTGTTGCTGTGTGTGTTGTTTGCGAAAGGAATGGAGAGGGAATTGAAAGGGGTTGGAAATGTTAGTTGTTTGCCTGTTCCGATTTATAAGATACAGGAAAATTACGACTAAATCATGACGGCTTTGTGAATAAATTGTAAACCCTTTTGGGAAAAAGAAAAAAGTGTGCCGAACGGTGTAGTCGGCACACTTTGAATTGTGGATAAAGTCTGTTTTCAATTGGTTTAACCGCGCTGTTCCAAAGGCACAAAGGAACGGTTGGGAGCCACAGCCTTGTAGGCGGGGCGGATGATGCGGTTGTCGGAGTAGTAGACCTCCTCCACCCGGTGGGCACACCAGCCCACCATGCGGGCGATGGCGAACAGGGGAGTATACAATTCAGGGGGGATGTCCAGCATTTTATATACCAGACCGGAGTACAAGTCTACGTTGGCGCACATGGGCTTGGAATATCCTTTCGCATCGGCAAAGACCTCGGGGGTCAGGCGTTCCACGGTTTCCAGCAGCTCCAACTCGTCCAGCATGCCTTTCTTGGAGGCTACATCCCGGGCGAAGGTTTTCAGCAGGACGGCGCGGGGGTCGGACAGGGTATAAATGGCGTGACCCATGCCGTAAATCAGACCAGAACCGTCACCCGCCTCTTTGCAGATCAACTTGGTCAGAATGTCCCGAACCTGGTCGTCATTTTTCCAGTCGCTGACGTTGGCCTTAATACAATCGAACATCTCCATGACCTTTTTGTTGGCGCCGCCGTGCCGGTAGCCCTTCAGAGAACCAACGGCAGCTGCGATGGCGGAGTAGATGTCGGTGCCGGCGGAGGAAAGCACACGGCAGGCAAAGGCGGAGTTGTTACCACCGCCGTGTTCCATGTGCAGAACCAGACATAGATCCAGAAGACGGGCTTCGTCCTCGGTGAACTGATTGTCCCGACGCAGAGAGTACAGGAAGTTTTCCGCCACGCTCAGACCGGGCTGAGGACGATGCAGGTACAGGGAGTCGTTGTCAAAATAGTGTTTCTTGACTGCGAAAGCATGTGCTACAATAGTGGGGCAGCGAGCAATCAGACGAAGAGATTGATCCAGCTCAAAGGGTAGGGTATTATTATCAGGATCGGAGTCATAGGAGTATAACGCCAGCACGGAACGGGCCAGCTTGTTCATAATATCCCGGCTGGGCGCCTTGATGATCATGTCCTCTGTAAAGTTAGGGGGCAGAGTGTGATACTGGCTGAGGATGCCTTTGAACTGCTCCAGCTGATCCTTAGTGGGCAGGGCGCCAAACAGCAGCAGATAGGCGGTTTCTTCGAAGCCGAAACGGTTCTCGCTGACAAAGCCGTGAACCAATTCGTTGACGTTGATTCCGCGAAAAATCAACTGACCATGCATGGGAACGCGCTCTCCATCCTGCATATAATAGCCGCGCACGTTGCCAATTTGCGTCACGCCGGCCATAACACCGGTACCATCGGCATTTCGCAGACCGCGCTTTACGTCCCATTTTTCATAATAGGACGGATTGATCTGGTTATTGCGCTGATATTCCCCGCATAGACTTTCAATGAATTCTCGTGAACTGTTTACCAGTTCGTGCTGCCCGTGCTCCGAAGCGGCGTACAAATCGCTATTGGGCTCAAATTGCATGCTGCAAGCCTCCTTTGCCCATTTTTCTGTTTGGGACATTGTACGCTATTTCACAGTGGAAGTCAACTGTAATGGAGTAAAATCAAGAAAAACTGTTTTTAAAGAAATGACGAATAAACACGAAAATTGAAATTGTCTGGCGCAAAACTTGCAAAAATACGAAGGAGGACACCGGATGAAACGAGTGGTTGCAGTGGCGGTGGTGCTGCTGTTGATGCTGTTTATATTGCCTTTCCTGATTGTGGAGAGACCTTCTGAAACACCTGCTGGGGAAACACTGTCGGTCCTTCCGGCGAATCCCACACCGGCGGCAACGCCGCAGGTAACGCAGCCAAGTGAAGATGACAAAACCACACTGCATGTTTTGATGGAAGACGGGCAGGTGGAGGAGATGACTATGGGGGAGTACCTGTGGTCGGTGGTGGCCGCGGAGATGCCAGCCGCTTTTGAGTCAGAGGCACTAAAGGCTCAGGCTGTCACTGCCCGTACATATACAATGTGGAAAATGGGGGTCGGGGAGGCAAAGCACCCGGATGCTCATGTTTGCACGGACATCAATTGCTGTCAGGCCTTTGTCAGCCGGGAAGAAGCGGAGGTCAACTGGGGAAGGGCGGCAGATGAATATATGGAGAAAATTCAAGATGCTGTTTTGGCGACTGACGGGATGATCATGACTTATGAGGGACAACCCATCCAGGCGGTGTTCTTTTCTTCTGCAGATGGACGTACCGAAGATGCCGTGGCTGTGTGGGGGAATTCGGTACCCTACTTGGTTGGAGTGGACAGCCCTGAAGGAGAAAACGTACCTAATTATCATACTGAGGTTACGTTCACAGCGCTGAAATTCCGGGAAACTTTTCTGCAGAAGTACCCGGGAGCTGATTTGAGTGGTACACCGGACACCTGGTTCCAAAACAGAACGCTCACTGAATCCGGACGGGTGGCAACTCTTGATGTGGGCGGAATTACAGTGAAAGGAACCGAGCTGCGCAGTATATTAGGGCTGCGATCTGCCAGTTTTTCCGTGGAGACAGCAGAGGACCAAATCACATTCCGGGTCACTGGATACGGACATGGTGTGGGCATGAGTCAATACGGAGCAAATGCTCTGGCGCAGCAGGGCAAGACATGGCAAGAAATTCTGACCTGGTATTATACTGGTGTGGAAATTGGCTGAAAAATCCTGAAAAACTGCCCTTTACGAGCCATTTGCAGGGGAAAAAGGGGTTGCATTTGCTTATATTATGTGATATACTGCACACAGTAAATCTGTAAGTATTAGTGAGAGTGGGGCCTGCGCCCCGCTCTTTCTTATTGAAAAAACCAATATTGTAAAAAAATGGCAATTAATCTGGGAGGCGGCTGAAATATGGCGAAAGTAACCGAACTGACCGCAAACCTGGCTGCCCCAATTGTGGCGGAACAGGGATGCACACTGTGGGACGTGGAATACGTTAAAGAGGCAGGAACCTGGATCCTGCGCGTGTATATTGACAAAGAAGGCGGCGTGTCCATCAACGACTGCGAAGCGGTGTCCCGACCCTTGTCCGACAAGCTGGATGAAGAGGATCCCATTGAAGGATCCTACACGTTGGAGGTTTCCTCTGCCGGTGCTGACCGTGTGCTGAAGAAACCCGAACATTTCGCAGCTTTTATGGGCAGCGAGGTGGATGTGCGTCTGTACCGTGCTATGGATGGCCGGAAAGAGTACGTGGGCGTACTGGCTGGCTATGAGAATGGTAACGTGACCCTGGAGGGCGACCTCCGTTTTGAGAAGAAAGACGTTGCGCAGGTTCGCCTGCATGTGACATTTTAAGGAGTAAATGACGATGGCAAAGAAAAAGATCGCTCCCAAGAGCAATGAGCTGGACGGCAAGGAGTTTTTCGCCGCAATCGAGCTGATTGAAAAGGAAAAAGGTATTCCCAAGTCTTACATGATCGAGAAGATTACCCAGGCGTTGGTGTCCGCCTACAAGCGCGACCACGAAGGTGTGGGCGACAATGTGGTGGTGGAGTGCAACGAGGAGTCCGGTGAGGTCCGCATGTACGTCAAGAAGGACGTTGTGGAAACCGTAGATAATCCTGCAACTGAACTGAGCCTGGAGGAGGCACGCCAGAAACTGCCCCGCGCTGAGCTGGGCGACGTGATCCGCATTGAGATCAAGACTCGCAACTTCGGCCGTATCGCAGCCCAGACCGCTCGTCAGGTTATTATTCAGGGTATGCGCGAGGCTGAGCGCGGTATGGTTTATGATGAGTTCTCCGCTAAGGAACATGAGATCCTGACCGGCGTTGTGACCCGTATGGATCCTCGCAGTGGTGCCGCTTCTATCCGCATCACCAGCGGCGGTGAATTCACCGATGCGTTTTTGGCTGTGGGTGAACAGGTGAAGGGTGAGGTTATTCACGAGGGTGACCGTCTGAGAGTTTATGTGGTCGAGGTTCGCCGTTCTACCCGCGGTCCTCAGGTCATGATCTCTCGTACTCATCCCGGTCTGGTGCGCCGCCTGTTTGAGCTGGAAGTGCCGGAAATCTATGACGGTACCGTGGAAGTCAAGTCTATCGCTCGTGAGGCCGGCAGCCGAACCAAGATCGCTGTGTGGTCCGAGGACGAGAACGTGGATCCCATCGGCGCATGTGTCGGCCCCCGCGGCCAGCGTGTCAACAACATCGTGGAGGAACTCCACGGTGAGAAGATGGATATCATCAAGTACAGCGACGATCCCGCTGAGTACGTGGCTGCCTCTCTGGCTCCCGCTGACGTTATCAGCGTAACCATTCTGGAAGACGGAAAAAGCTGCCGCGTCATCGTGCCCGACGATCAGCTGAGTTTGGCTATCGGCAAGGAGGGCCAGAACGCCCGTCTGGCCGCCCGTCTGACCGGCTGGAAAATCGACATCAAGCCCGAGAGTGCTCCCGATGAGGAACTGGAGAGCGTTCAGGTCGAGGAAGAGGTTTAACCAGCAACCGTTATTTTGGGAAGGGGGTAAGTACGGTGCCCAAGAAAATTCCCATGCGCCAGTGCGTGGGCTGCCGGGAGATGAAAGAAAAGCGTGAGCTGATCCGGGTCGTAAAAAGCCCGGAAGGGGAGATTTCCCTGGACTTTAAAGGCAAGAAACCCGGCAGGGGCGCTTATGTTTGCCCCAATCCGGATTGTCTGAAGCGTGCCCGCAAGGCACGGGCTTTGGAGCGGGCTTTTGAGACTGCCATGCCTGCCGAGGTGTACGATGCTTTGGACGAACAGATGAAAGCAGGTGAAGACGGTGACTGATGCATCTCTGCACCTGTTGGGGCTGGCTCGGAAGGCCGGACGTATTGAAGTGGGCGAAGAACCGGTGGGTGCCATCTGCCGTGCACGGAAGGCGAAATTGCTGATTCTTGCGGCAGATGCTGCGGAAAACACTGTGCGCCGCGCGGAACACTTTGCCGAGGCGGGAGCCACCTTGTGCGTGCAAACGCCCTATACCAAATCGCAGCTTGGCGGTGCAGTAGGCCGCGAAAGCTGCGCTATGGCAGCTTTGACCGATGCAGGTCTGGCGGCCAGTTTGATGAAGAAACTGGCGGCGGCTGATCCGGAAAAGTACGGTGAGGCGGCAGCCGCGTTGGACACCAAGGCGCAGAAAGTCCTGCAGCGCCAGCGTGAACAGCGTCAGCATGAGAAAAATATGGCAAAAGGGAAGCAGAAGCCTTGGGCGGCGCCTCCCAAGTCGAATCAAGATAAGTAATTGATAACTGTTTATCCTTTTTATGGAGGTGGCCCATTTGAGTCTGATCAAATATCGTGTCCACGAGGTGGCTAAGGATTTTAACGTGAACTCCAAGGTGATCGCTGAGATCCTGACGAAGTATGCCACAAAGCCTGCAACCCATCAGAAGGTGCTGGAGGACGATGAATTGTCCATCATCTTTGATTATATGACCCAGCACAATCAGGTGGAGAGCATTGAGAGCATCTATGCAGATGTGTACCATGAGCCCAAGCCTGCACAGGCCAAGGAGCCCGAGAAAAAGGCTCCTGCCGCCAATAAGGAAGCTCCCAAGGGCGGCAATAAGCCTGCACCCCAGCAGAATGCTGCCAAGAGTACTCCCCAGCAGCAGAACAACCAGCCGCAGGCACAGAACAAGCCCGTTAGCCGTGTCCCTGAGAAAAAGGTCGTGGATACCCGCAAGGGCGGTAACGTGAACCTGGACAAATACGACGAAAAGCTGGAAAACCTGGCTGCCGGTAAGACCAACCAGATGTCCGCTGGTAAGCAGAAGTTCCAGAACCGCAACAACAAGAACAAGAACGCCTTCCAGGGCAACAAACGCAAGCAGGAAGAGGCAGAGAAGATGCGCCGCCTGCAGCTGGAGATTGCCAAGAAGACTCCCTTGACCGTTAAGATTCCCGATGAAATTAACGTAGGCGAGCTGGCATCCCGCATGAAGAAGACTGCTGCCGAAGTAGTT
>CAZDXX010000029.1:0-14033 GCA_964509595.1 uncultured Oscillospiraceae bacterium | reverse complement strand
GTGCGCAACCTGGAGCAGGCCATCCGCTCCACCAAGAAGTACGGCGGTCAGGTGGAAGCTACCCTGTCCTACACCGTTTCTCCCGTCCACACCGAAGACTACTTCGTGAAGCTGGCTAAGGAACTGGAGCAGATGGGCGCTGACACCATCTGCGTCAAGGACATGGCCAACCTGCTGCTGCCCATGGACGCATACTCCCTGATCAAGCGCCTGAAGGAGTCCGTCAGCATCCCCATCCACCTGCACACCCACAACACCTCCGGTACCGGCGACATGGTCTACCTGATGGCTGCTCTGGCCGGTGTCGATATCGTGGACACCGCTCTGTCCCCCATGGCAAACGGCACTTCTCAGCCTGCCACCGAGTCTCTGGTCGCCGCCCTGCAGGGCACCGTGCGCGACACCGGTCTGGATCTGAAGAAGATGAGCGAAGCTGCTGTTCACTTCCGCGGCGTGGCTCAGCGCCTGACCGACGAAGGCTCTCTGAGCCCCAAGTCCCTGAAGGTCGACCCCAACATGCTGCTGTACCAGGTTCCCGGCGGTATGCTGTCCAATCTGGTCTCCCAGCTGAAGCAGGCCGAGGCCGAGGATCTGTACTACGATGTGCTGGCTGAGGTTCCCCGCGTGCGCGAGGACTTCGGTTATCCTCCTCTGGTCACCCCCACCTCTCAGATCGTGGGTACCCAGGCAGTCATGAACGTGCTGTACGGCGAGCGTTACATGATCTTTACCAAGGAGTCCGAGGGCCTGCTGCGCGGCGAGTACGGCCGTCTGCCCGCTCCCGTGAACGAGGAAGTGCGCGCTCTGGCCGGCATCCAGCCCGAGGACGTCATCACCTGCCGTCCCGCTGATCTGGTGGAGCCCGAACTGGCCAAGTACCGCGAGCAGTACAAGGATCTGGCCAAGAGCGACGAGGACGTTCTGAGCCTGGCCCTGTTCCCCCAGGTCGCCGAGGAGTTCCTGACCAAGCGCGACGCTTGATCTGCCGAAAACACAACGAGCACGGTTCGCATGAACCGTGCTCGTTTTTATAGTCTCGCAGAGTTTCGCCGCCGCAGCGGCGAAATATAATTAAATATTGTTTTTTGCGGCGACATGTGCGGCGGAAAAAACACTTCTCAGCCTGCAAACGTGCGCGCAATGCGCGTGCGCTGCGGCAGGCTGCAATCCTTTTGCGTGAAAAGGCTTTGCCTTTTAACGCAGGCGCAGTTCCCAGAAGGCCACCGCGCTGGCAGCGGCCACGTTCAGGGAGTCCACCTCATGGGACATGGGGATTTTCACGGTGTAATCACAGTCGGCAATGGTCTGGGACGACAGACCGTCGCCCTCAGTACCCAGAATGATGGCCAGTTTTTCTTCGGAGTGAAGGGCTTCGTCATCAATGGACACGGAATTGTCGCTGAGAGCCATGGCGGCAGTCTTGAACCCCAGCTTGTGCAGCAATTCGATGCCTGCGTCCGGCCAGTCGGCAGGTGTTTCTCCGATGCGGGTCCAGGGCACCTGAAACACCGTGCCCATGCTGACGCGGACCGCCCGGCGGTACAGGGGATCGCAGCAGGTGGGGGTCACCAGCACGGCGTCCATGTTCAGGGCGGCGGCAGAGCGGAAGATGGCGCCCACGTTGGTGTGGTCTACGATGCTCTCCAGCACAGCCACCCGGCGTGCATTGACAAGCAGTTCTTCCGCCGGGGGCAGCGGGCGCCGGCGCATGGCGCACAGAACGCCCCGGGTCAGCTCGTAGCCGGTCAGATTGGCCAATGTCTCCCGGTCGGCCGTGTAAACGGGAACGTCGGGGCAGCGGGCGAGCAGCTCGGCGGCATCGCCTTCGATGTGCTTGCGCTCCATCAAAAGGGAGACAGGCTCATACCCGGCGTTCAGGGCGCGGGTGATGACCTTGGGGCTTTCGGCGATGAACACGCCCTTGGAGGGTTCCAGACGGTTGCGCAGCTGTGCCTCGGTCAACCGGGCGAACATGTCCAGCTCCGGAGCGTGAAAGTCGGTAATATCAATGATATTTGGCATAAGAAGGGCTCCTTTTTTACTCTGTTTGGGGCAGGAAAGCGGACAGAATCCCGGCCAGCTGCTCGGCACTCAAGGGGGTCCCGCGTTTAAAGAAAAACCACAGGGAATTCAACAGACCACTGGAATAGAAGGCGGCAATGCCCTCCGCCTGCGTGGTGTCCATCTGACCGAGCGAGTCCATTCGGCGTAAGGTGGCCAGTACTTCGATGCGCACCTGCTCAGTCAGGTTACTGAACAACACGGGGAACATAGGACTGTTCGCCACATTGTTGACCAGACCGCGGTGCTTCTCGATGAACTGCAGCAGCTCGCGACTCATATGCAGCAGGTAAGAGTAGATGTCATCGTCCATTACATCCGGGGGAAGCTGGTCTTGAAATGATGCAGTGATCTCCCGGACGTAAAAGGTAAAATACTCATATTTATCTGCAAAATGTTTGTAAAAAGTGGTGCGGCGAATCATGGCGCGCTCGCAGAGCTCCTGTACGGTTATTTCGTCAAAGCGCATTTCTTCCAGCAGGTCGGTAAAAGCGTTATGAAGCGCCCAGTAGGTCTTTTCCACGCGCAGATCCAGCTTCTTTTCCATGGGAAGCCTCCTGTTCGGAAACACTAGATGTACATTTGTTAATTATCTTACATTTGATGCAAAATGTCTCTTGCGTTTTTAACGGCCTAATCCTATCATCTTAATGTACAAATGTCAACTATTCGACAACTTGAGAAGGAGCCTTACGTGCATGAAGGATGGTATCTATCGTTACGCCCTTGAGATGACAGCTCCGCTCGGTAAGCGCAAAGGCGAGCTGGAACTGATTATAAAAGATCGTCTGGTCAACGGATCGCTGACCATGTTTACCAATACGTTTCCGATTTCGCAGATCCTGCTGTCCGGTAATCGAATTTGCTTTTGTGGGAAGATGTCGACCCTGTCGGGTGCGTTTCCCTATGAGGCGGAGGGTACTGTGAACAAATCAAAGGTGGAGCTTTTGTTCCGCACGGATGGCGGAGATTATCCTGCTGTTGGGATGCAGAGACTTTTCGGATTGAGAAGGGAGGCGGGCATATGAGTGAGCATACGGAAAGAGGACGCAGCGGTGGAGTTATGACCGCCATTGCCACGTTCATTGTGGATAAACGCAGCTTGTTCTTTCTTCTGACCATCATCGGGATCGTCTTCTCCGTGTTTTCCAGCGGCTGGGTGAAGGTCGAAAACGACCTGACCACTTATCTGCCGAAGGATACCGAAACCAGCATCGGCCTGGGCATCATGGAAGAACAGTTTGTGACCTATGGAACGGCGCAGTTCATGGTGGCCAATATCACGCTGGACGAGGCGAGGATCATTGCCGATGAGATCGCCGACCTGGAGGGTGTACAGTCCGTTGTGTTCGATGAGGAGAGCAGTTATAAAGAAGTTTCCGCGCTGTACACCGTTTCCTTTAACTGGGATGAGGATGATGAACGCTGTGTAGAAGCATTCGAACGCGTGGAGAATCACTTGTCCGGATATGATCTTTATACGTCCACAACTTTGGGGAACCAGATCGGAGAGATTCTGAGTTCCGAGATTCTGGTTATTATGGGTGCGGCCGCCATGGTTGTTATTGCGGTGCTGCTGCTGACTTCACGCACCTGGGCAGAGGTGCCCGTACTGCTGCTGACGTTTCTTGTGGCAATGATTTTGAACATGGGCAGCAATTTCCTGCTGGGCGAAATATCCTTTGTGTCTAATTCGGTGACCAGTGTGCTGCAGCTGGCGCTGTCTCTGGACTATGCGGTTATTTTGAGTAACCGCTTTAAAGAGGAACGCAAAAAAATGCCGCTGCGCGAGGCAGTGATCACCGCCTTGAGCAAAAGTATCACAGAAATCAGTGCCAGCAGCCTGACCACGATCGGCGGCCTGGCTGCCATGCTGTTCATGCAGTTTAAAATCGGTCCCGATATGGCCATTAACTTGATCAAATCCATTGTGTTTGCGCTTTTGTCGGTGTTCTGCGTTATGCCCGGTCTGCTGATGATCTTTGGCCCGCTGATGGATAAAACCAAGCACCGCAGTTTCATTCCCAAAATCTCCTTTGTGGGCAAATTCGCTTGGGCCACTCGCCATGTCATACCTGTCCTGTTCTTGGGTGTATTGCTCGTGTTCAGCCGTTTGGCAACCGACTGCCCTTATTTGTATGGGTATTCGGATATGGAAACGCCCAAGCAGAATGAATTTCAGATCGCGGATGAGATGATCGATAACACATTTGGTTCCGCTGACATGCTGGCACTGATCATGCCGACCGGAGACTACGAGACCGAAAAGCAGCTTCTGGCAGAACTGGAGGAGCTTGACGGAATCCAGTCCACCATGGGCCTGTCCAATGTGGAGGCTATGGGCGGTTATATGCTTTCCGATAAGCTGACTCCCCGGCAGTTCGCAGAATTGGCTGATCTGGATTATGAACTGGCTCAAGTGGTCTATACTGCTTATGCTGCCCAGAAGGAAGACTACGGAGAGATCATCAGCAGCATAGCTGCTTACAGTGTTCCTTTGATCGATATTCTGTTGTTTGCCTGCGATCAGATCGACTCCGGTCTGGTTGCGCTGGAAGGAGAGCAGGCACAGCTCCTTTCGGAGGCCCAGACCATGATGCTCAGCGCCAAGGAACAGCTGCAGGGCGATACCTATAACCGTGTGCTGATCTATCTGGGTGATGTGGAAAGCGGTCAGCCTACTTATGACCTGATCGACACCATTCGTGCCACCGCACAGAAGCATTATACCAACGGCGATGTCTACGTCGTGGGTGATGCCACCAGCGAGTATGACTTCCAGAAATCCTTTGAAACGGACAACGTGGTGGTCAGCGTGGTATCCATGCTGGTTGTTTTGGTGGTACTGCTGTTTTCCTTCAAATCGGCCGGCATGCCGGTATTGCTGATTCTGGTCATTCAGGGTGCCATCTGGATCAATTTCGGAATTCCGGTCATTACGGGCAACTATCTGTTCTTTATGAGTTATCTGATCGTAAGCGCTATCCAGATGGGTGCGAATATCGACTATGCCATCGTTATTGCCAGCCGTTTTAATGAGCTTAAGAACGAAATGCCTCACAGACAGGCGATTATCGAAACGTTGAACTTTGCATTTCCCACCATCGTCACCTCGGGCACTTGCCTGACGGTGGCCGGTTTCCTGGTGGGCTACATGACCTCGGAAGCTTCCATTGCGGGTGTGGGTCAGAGTTTGGGCCGCGGCACGATCATTTCTGTGCTTCTGGTTCTGTTCGTGCTGCCGCAGGTTCTGCTGATCGGCAGCAAGCTGGTGGATAAAACATCCTTTACCGTGCCGGGCATCAAAGTGAAAAAAGCAGAAAGCAGCGGTCGTGTACGCGTGAATGGTATGGTTTACGGTGAAATCAAAGGAACCGTTTACGGCAGCATAAATGCCCTGGTGGACGGTGACGTAAATCTGAATGTTATGGCCGGTACAGCGATCGAGGAAGGGGAGGAGCTTGAAGTTTATGAATAACGTCAAACGCCTTCTGGCGGTTCTGCTTACTGTAGTGCTGCTGGCCTCTTTGGTGCCTGTGGCGCTGGCGGATGGAGATGTCATTTCCATCCGTACTGCGGATGATCTTGTTGACCTGGCAGCGAACTGTACTCTGGATTCCTGGAGTGTAGGTAAGACTGTAAAACTGGAAGCCGATATCGACTTGACGGAACAGGGGTTTGCCGGGATCCCTACCTTTGGCGGCACGTTCGAGGGGAACGGGCATACCATTTCCGGTCTGGATATCACCGGCGGAGCAGTTCCCGCGGGTCTGTTTGCACATGTACAGGAGAATGCCCGGGTCCGCAATTTGAATGTCAGCGGTTCTGTTATGCCTGATGGAGATGCCCGGAGCGTGGGCGGCATCGTGGGGGAAAACAGCGGAACCGTGATCGGTTGTACCTTCACGGGCAGCGTAGCAGGAGAAAACTACATCGGCGCGATCGCGGGAATTAATACCGCAGCGGGCCGTGTGGAAGACTGCAAAAGCAGTGGCGGCGTTTTTGGCAGCGGCATGACCGGCGGAATCGTGGGTTACAACATGGGTACGGTCAGCGGCTGCGACAACCATGCCTATGTGAATATCACCAATGCAGACGCCACTCCGGAACTGGAAGAATTGAACCTGGATTTTCTGCTGGATCTGTCCAAGCTGTCTGACGTGGATACCAGCGGCGTTGCCTCTGATACCGGGGGTATTGCCGGATACTCCGCCGGCGTGCTGACGGATTGTGCCAATTACGGCACCGTAGGTTATCCGCACGTGGGCTATAATGTAGGTGGTATCGCGGGCCGCAGCTGCGGATACATTTGGGACTGCATCAATTCGGCGGACGTATACGGCCGCAAGGATGTAGGTGGGATCGTCGGCCAAATCGAGCCGTATATCGCACTGAATGTATCCGAAAATACCATGAGCATCCTGCAAAATCAGTTGAACACGTTAAACGATATGGTCAAGCGTGCGCTGGACGACGCCAACGCAGGTGTGGGCAGCGTTACATCGCGCCTGAATCGAATCGCCGATTATGCTGACACCGCCGCCGATGCGTTGAATGATCTTGGTGTGACCGGGTCGGTGCAGACCACCGTGGCAGGCGGTGTGGATGCAGGCGCTGCCGGTGCTGTGATCGTCGATCCGTCTCAAGTGGTCGTAAGCAGTGGTTTGGATGTGAATGTTGAGGCGGAATCTGCTTTTCCTGGAGTGGGTGCCGGCGTTGACGTTACGGTCCAAGCAGGCTTGACACCCGGAAGTTTGGATGCCGCTGGAAGCGGCGGGGTGAGCGGCAGCCTGGATGCGGATACTCAGATTGTCCTGAACATGTCTGTGGGCGGTTTAACTGCCGCTATCAACGGCATGCTGGGACAGGTTCGGCTGCTGGACGGTGAAATTGCCGGAATTTCCGGTGTTCTGACAAGTGATTTGAAAAACATCAGTGATCAGGTTAATTCCATTGCCAACACGTTGACTGACGCGCTGTTGAATACGTCCGCAGAGAATGTGCTGACGGATACTTCCGGTGTAGATATCGAAGCAGCCACGCTGGGGAAGACAGCAAACAGCCAAAACGATGGTTCGATTTATGCTGATATCAACGTGGGCGGTATTGTAGGAGCTATGGCCATTGAGTACGAACTTGATCCCGAAGACGACGTAACGGCCGAAATCTCGTCTGTTCAGAGGAGAAGCTACGAACTGAAGGCTGTGGTGCTGAATTGTACCAATACCGGTGCGGTGAAGGCCAAGCGCAGCTATTCCGGCGGTATCTGCGGCCGTATGGATCTGGGCCTGATCACGGGCTGCGGTAATGTGGGTTCCGTCACCAGTGAACAAGGCGACTATGTGGGCGGTGTTGCCGGAATTGCGGGCAGTACTGTGCGCAGCAGCTATGCGAAGGCTGCGCTGACCGGAAACAGCTATGTGGGCGGCATCGTAGGCAACGGTGTGGAGGAGGACTCCGGCGGTGCGTCCAGCACGGTGGCCGGTTGTTATGCCATTGTGGATATTCCGAAGTACGAGCAATATGTTGGGGCCATATCCGGAGGAAGGGCCGGCGTTTTTACAGAAAACTATTTTGTTTCTGATGTGCTGGCGGGAATTAACGGCTTGAGTTATGCGGGCAAGGCAGAACCCATTGCCTACGAAGACTTGTTTGCCGTGACGGAAGGGGCGGAAGAAGGGACACAGCCCGTCCCGGTCCACACAGTTCCCGATGCGTTCCGCTTCTTTACGCTGACGTTTGTTGCGGATGATGTGGTGCTCAAGGAAGTGGAGTTTCCTTATGGGGCTTCCTTTGACCGGAGCATTTTCCCGGAGCTTCCGAAAAAAAGTGGATATCACGCCGAGTGGAGCACAGAGAAACTGGAAAATCTGCACTTTAATACGGTAGTATCGGCGGAGTATACCCCATATACTACGGCACTGGCCGGTGAGCCGGAACGTGCTGACGGACGATCTGTTTTCTTTGTGGAGGGAGCCTTTGACGAAGGTGCGGTGTTCACGGCTGCTATGACTGCGATTACGCCGGAAGATTTCGATCTTGCTGATGGGTTCGAGGATACGCTGCTCAAGTGCTTTCAAGGGACGAAACTCAATCGTGAAGTGGTGGAGCAGTGGGAATTGACCGTAACGGGGGATGAAAAAAGCAATCACCGTGTCCGCTATTTGCCCCCGGATGGAGAGACGGAAAATGTAGATATCTATACCAACTCGGGTAGCGGGTGGCAGAGAGTTCCCACCGAAGCGGTAGGCAGCTATTTGACCTTTACCGTGCCGGGTGAGCGGGCACAGATAGCCGCGGTATCCACCATGAATGTTTGGTGGGTGTGGTTGATTGCCGCCGCCCTGATTCTGCTGGTGATCGGGTTGCTTGTGGGGCTGATCGTGCGTTTGACGCGCCGTTCCAAAGCAAAGAAAGCTGCGTATAACGCTGCGTGGAAGAACCTGGACGATATGGCGGCTCGAGCTGCCGCAGCGGGGGAGATGCCGCCTGAGACGGCTGCATACCCGAAAAAGAGATCCAAGGTCTGGATCGTGGTTCTCATTATCGTGTTTGTATTGATTCTTGCTGCCGCTGCAGGAGTCCACTTTCTGCTGCCTGACCTTAAGACGGATGTGGAGGCATATTACCTGCTGAGGGAGACCATGGCACAGGAGGAGCTGTCTTTGGATCTGGCTGTGGAGGGCAGTGCGGGAGATTTTCCGCTGAACTTTAATGCCTGCATAGATACCATGCGGGTGGATGCTGTCGATGTAACCCGCATCAAGCAGGACGAGATGGCACTTTTTTACGCGAACGGTGTAGTCTATCTGGAAAACGGCCGCGGCTATCGCGTGACCGGCTTATATCCCGACTATTCCGAGCTGCTTGACCTGACGGCTGCGCTGTACCGCAACGTGGATATCAAGGCGGAGGACGGCGTATACACGATCACGGCCAAAGAGGCAGAGGCCGATGAATTGCTGCAGCTCCTGGCCCCCGGACAGGAGCTGGCCGAGTTGGATGCGGTCACCGTAGAGTTGGTGGCCGATGGCCGGAAGCTGTCCGCCATACGCTTTTATGCGGATGGCGAAGTACAGGGTATCGGTGTGACCGTATCTGCGGTTTTGACCGTAGCGGAGAAACGAAAAGTGACGCTTCCTGCGGCAGTTCAAAGTGCCATCGCGGACGGGGATGCAGGCGTACAGGAATTATCCGGAGATCTGCTGCGCTTGATTTCTGCCTGGGTGGATCTGGAGAACACCGATCCGCTGGTGGCCGATGTGACGCTGTCTGCTGACTGCGGCCCCATTGTTTTGCGGAACAACTGGGAGTTGGATCGCACCACAGTGGATGGTTTGACCATTTATGCACTTCAGAAAAGCGGATATGCCTTATACTTTACGGATAAAGTCCTGTGCGACAAGGATGGTCATGTTATCAGTAAGAAGACGGAGGACGGTATACAGGCGGTCCAGCTTTTGGACATCGCATATGAGCTGTGTCAGACGGCTTCCTTTACCTGCACGGAAGCAGGCGGGGCGATTACTTACACCGTTGCGCTGGACGCGGAAGGTATGGAGCATCTGGCCAATGCCATTGCCCCCGCCACGAAAGAGTTGGACACCTTTTTCACCGATGGGTCAATGCAGGTGGTGTTGAAGGAAGAAAGAATCGAAAGTATTGTGATCTCCTGCGGCGGAACGCTGAAGATCGCGCAATCGGAAGCAGATATTTCTGTGGGTGCACAGCTGAGTATCCGCGATGGGGCTTCCTTCGCGGTGCCTGATGACGCGCTCCATGCCCTGAAAGAAAACCATGCATCGTAATGGCATATGAATTTCGGAGCAAGAGTAAGCTGCGGCTTGCCGTAAAGCCATTTGCGTGGTACAATCAGAAAAACAGAGTCGATTATGGAGGCGTCCGATGAATATCAAAAAAATTCTGCAGGTATTTCTGGGCTCTTGGGCCGTTTTGATTTTTTTGGTGGTGCTGACCGACACGGGAGATTTATCTCCGGCGGCGCAGGTGGGTTACACCGGTGTGCTGGCGGTGCTGATCGCTTTGCTGGCTGTGGCGGCTACCCGGGGAGAGAAGAAAAAGTGTTTTTGCATCCATGAGCCGGGAAACGCCGAAGCGTTGTACCGCGTGGAGGGCGAATGGATCTACAAAGGCAAGGAAGAAAAGGCCAATTGGTATATCAAGCGCAATGCGGTTTACGGGTTCGAGAATATGACGCCGCTGTACCGCGTGAAGGACGGCAAAATTACCAAAGAAGGAGAGGCCGAGCCCTCCATGCGCGTGGAGGAAAACAAAATCATCTCCTGTGAAACCGGAGAAGTGATTTACGAAATAAAGGAATAAGCAGCTTGCCCGGCACGGAGTGTGATCTGTGCCGGGTTTTTCGTGCATGTTTTTGGTTGCCGGAGGAAAACTAGAGTAAAATGGGGTGATTTTATCCGTTTTCTTTCTCTTTGCCTGACTGCGCTGGGGTCATTTATTGCGCTGTTCCTGACAGCCAAATTCGTAGGGCACAAACAGATTGCACAGTTGGATTTTTTCGACTATATCACCGGTATTACCATCGGATCCATTGCGGCAGAGCTGGCTACTGAACTGGAGGAACCGTGGAAACCTCTGACTGCTATCGTCATTTACGGTGCTGTGACGTTGTTGTTGAGTATCTTGGCAAACAAGTTCCCGCGGCTGCGTAAGTATCTCAATGGAACGCCTACCATTCTTATGGATCATGGTAAGCTGTATCGGGAGAATCTAAAAAAGGCCAAGCTGGATTTGAGTGAATTCATGCTTATGTGCCGTCAACAGGGGTATTTTGATTTGGAGGATATCCAGACAGTTGTTTTTGAATATAATGGAAAACTGTCTATCCTGCCTGTCAGTGAAAAACGCCCTGCCACACCTAAAGATATGGATTTGGCTCCGGAACAAGAATTGTTGTTTACGGAACTGATTATGGATGGGCGCATCCTGGAGGATAATCTGAAACGCATGGGTCTGGATCGCACCTGGCTGGATAAGCAGCTGAAACTGCACAAGGTGAATTCAGCGAAAGACATCTTTCTTGCTTTGTGTGACCGCAATGGAAAGTTTGTGCTCTACGAAAAAACGCATGAGAAATGATTCGTTGTTTCCTGCCTGTCCTGTAAAAAAAGAGTGCTTGGGAGCACTCTTTTTTTGAACCAGTGAGGGCAAAATATGCTATAATCAATAGGAAAATATGGAACGTTTGAGAGTAGCGCTATGACATACAACGAATTTAAAACTCAATATGGAATTGCCCTAAACGACCAGCAGGAGCAGGCGGCTCAGGCGGTGGACGGCGCGGTGCTGCTGCTGGCTGTGCCGGGCAGCGGCAAGACCACTGTACTGGTGACGCGTTTGGGTTATATGGTGCTGGGCTGCGGCATAGCGCCTGAGAGTATTCTGACCATGACCTACACGGTGGCTGCCACGGCGGACATGCGCCGCCGGTGTGAAAGCCTGTTCGGAGCGGAACTGGCGGATAAACTGGAGTTTCGTACCATCAACGGCGTTTCTGCACGTATCATCCGCTACTATGAAAAGTCAGAGGGAAGACAGGCCTTTGAACTGATCACGGATGAGAAATGGCTGACGGCGCTGGTCGGCGAGATCATGCGGTCGGTCAACGGCGAGTTTCCGGTGGACAGCGAGATCAGGGCGGTGCGCACGGCCATTACATACGCCAAGAATCAGATGCTGGACCGGAACGAGATCAAAGCGCTCGACAAGCAGCTGAAAGGCTTTTCCAACATCTATCAGCAGTACAATCGGGTGCTGAAAGAGCGCGGGAGCATGGACTATGATGACCAGATGGTCTACGCCCGGACGATTCTGCTGCGCCATCCCCACATTCTGCAGACATTCCGGAGCCATTATCGTTACCTGTGCGTGGACGAGGCACAGGATACGTCCCGAATCCAGCACGAGATCATCAAGCTGCTGTGCGGAGCAAGCGGAAATTTATTTATGGTGGGCGATGAGGACCAGAGCATCTACGGCTTCCGCGCCGCCTTCCCCAAGGCTTTGATGGAGTTTGAAACCGATCATCCCGGAGCGAAGGTATTGCTCATGGAGCGCAATTACCGGTCCACCCAGCCCATCATCCGGGCGGCGGATCGCTTTATCCGGCAGAACGAGGAACGCCGTCCCAAGCACATGGTCTGCGTGCGCGGCGAGGGTGTGCCGGTGCGGGAAATTCCGCTGCGGGAGCGCAAAAATCAATACAGCTATCTGTTGAAGCTGGCTAAGGACTGTCAGCAGGAAACGGCGGTGCTGTTCCGGGACAATGACTGCGCCATCCCGCTGATCGATCTTCTGGAACGGGAGGGGGTACCCTACCGCTGCCGTGCCATGGATGGCGGTTTCTTTACCAACCGTGTGGTCAAGGATATGACCGACATCATCCGGCTGGCGCTGAATCCCGCGGACGGGGAGATTTTTCTGCGCGTTTATTATAAGCTGGGCGCGGGCATCACCAAAGCGGCGGCGGAGCACGCCGTGCGGGAAGGGGAGGGCGAGCCGCTTCTGGCTGTGCTGAGTGAGTATGATTCGTTGTCCCACTACGCGCGCGGCAAATGCAGGGCATTGCAGACCCATTTGGAGCATATGCTGGACGAGTCTGCGGACAAGGCGGTGTACCGCATTCTGCACTTTATGGGGTACGGAGAGTATCTGCAGCAGCGGGGCATCGACTGGAACCGGGCCCACATTCTGGAGGCCCTGGGTGCGCAGGAGCCTTCGGCGGCGCGCCTGCTGGAGCGCCTGGAGGAGCTGCAGCAGCTTATCCTGGGACAGGAGCCGAAGGCCTCCAACTTGATTCTGTCCACCATCCATTCCAGCAAGGGACTGGAGTACGAGCGGGTCATTCTGATGGATGTGATCGACAATATCCTGCCCAAACAAGGCGAGGATGTTGACGAAGAAGAGGAGCGCCGCCTGTTTTATGTGGGTATGACCCGCGCCAGGGACGAACTGATGGTCTTCACCTTCACCAAGCCGGGGTACGGCTCGAAATTTACTCGTTTCCTGTTCCCGAAGAAGACGGAAAAACCGCATACGAGGGCGGAGCGGAAGGAGCATGCCGCTGCCAGTGCCATGGCAGCCAAGAAGCCGAAGCCCACGGAACAAGAGCTGGCACGCTTTCACGTCGGCTGCACCATATCTCACCGGCAGTTTGGCGCAGGCACCATTACGGAGCGTTCCGGGGACTATGTGACGATTTCTTTTGATGATGGTGCGGCGAAAAAATTATCGTTACCTGTGGCTTTGCAGGCAGGAGTGCTGCATGTCGAATCATGAATGGCCCAATATGGAGGGGATGAATTATGCATAACGAATTGACGAAGCAGGATCTGGAACTGATGCAGAAGGAACTGGATCATCGGCGCATCGAACTGCGGCCCAAGCTGCTGGAAGAGGTCAAGGTGGCCCGTGGCTTCGGCGATCTCAGTGAGAATTTTGAATATAAGGCCGCCAAGCAGGAGAAGAACAACAACGAGCGGCGCATCCGCTTTCTGGAGAACATGATCAAAACGGCGGTGATCGTGGACGATCGGTCTGACGAGAACTGCGTGGGTCTGTATGACAAGGTGACCGTGTTTCTGGAGGACGAGCAGGAGACCGAGGTGTGGCAGGTGGTCACCACCATGCGTCAGGACGCGCTGCACGGGCGCATGAGCAAGGAGTCCCCCATGGGCAAGGCGCTTCTGGGCCGCAAGGTGGGAGAGCGCTTCTATATCGAAGTCAATGCCAATTACGGCTATTATGCCGTGGTGCAGGCTATCGAAAAGGGCGAGGACGATGGTTCGGCCCCATTGAATCAATTTTGAATGAAAAAAGTGCTTCGGAAATTTTCCGAAGCACTTTTTGTGTACGTATTGAGAATTAGCCGCGCTTTGCGTCGAACTCCTCAACGATCTTGTCGAAGTGGTGCTCGAACTTGTTCAGCTGAA
>CAZDXX010000028.1:0-14051 GCA_964509595.1 uncultured Oscillospiraceae bacterium | reverse complement strand
ACGGCTTAAATAATTTAGCATTTGCGCATAAACGGCGCAAATGCGCATATAATAACTGTTTTGTAGTTATTTATTATATCAGTGCGGCTTGTTTTTGAAAAGGGGAATTGCTATAATCTCTTTTAGATTTCAAGAAATGAGGAAAGAACGATGAAACGAATCACTGCCTTATTGCTGGCCCTTGTTTTGATGCTGTCCATGGCGGCTTGCGGCCAGTCCGACCCTGTCGAACCCAATACTGAAACCGATGCTCCGGTCGAAAGTGTCACAACACCGGATGTTGCCCCGGAAGTGACTCCGGAGGAGATTTCTTACTATCCCGTCACTGTGACCGACCAGGCCGGCCGTACTGTGACCATTGAAGAAGAACCCCAGCGTCTGGTCAGTGGGTATTACATTTCCACCAGCCTGCTGATCGCCTTGGATCTGAACGAGAAGCTGGTAGGTATCGAAGCCAAGGCGGACAAGCGCGCCATCTATCGGCTCAGCGCGCCCGAGCTGATCGATTTGCCCAATGTAGGTACTGCGAAGGAATTTGACCTGGAAGGCTGTGCTGCCCTGGAACCCGACCTGGTGATCCTGCCGCTGAAGATGAAGGGTGCCGCCCAGACTCTGGAAGGACTGGGTAGCCCGACTTTGCTGGTCAATCCGGAAGATCAGACGCTGCTGAACGAAATGATCGATCTGGTGGCCGTGGCCACCAACACCCAGGAGCAGGCACAGGCTCTGGCGGATTTTACTGCCGTCCAGGAGAAGCGCATGGCCGAGGCTTTGGCCAATGTGGAGAAACCCGGTGTGTATCTGGCCGGTAACTCCGGCATGCTGTCCACCGCCGGTGATGCCATGTACCAGTCCGACATGATCCGCATGGCGGGTGGCGCCAACGTGGCTGCTGAGATTGAGGACACCTACTGGGTTGAGATCAGCTATGAGCAGCTGCTGACCTGGGATCCCGAGTACATCGTTTTGGCTTCCGATGCTTCCTACACCGTGGAGGATGTGCTCAACGACCCCAATCTGTCCGCTTGTACCGCAGTGGTCAACGGTAATGTGATCCAGATGCCCGGCAAGGCCGAGGCCTGGGACAGCCCTGTGCCCAGCGGTATTCTGGGTGCCGTGTGGCTGTCCGGTGAGCTTCATCCCGAGGTCTGCACCCCGAGCGAGTGTGAGGCGGTAATTGATGAGTACTACGAAACCTTCTACGGCTTTGTTTACAGCGAAGCATAAAACAAAATATCTGTGCGCAGCTGGGGCGGTCCTGTTGACCGTCCTGGCTGTTGTTGGTTTGTTTGTGGGCAAGTACCCGCTGTCCCTTACGGCACTCCTTGCAGGTGATGATATGCAGTGGAAGGTGTTTCTGACTCTGCGTGTCAGCCGTGTGGTCGTGGGCGTGATCGGCGGATTTGCTCTGGGCGTGGCGGGCTTCGTCTATCAGACGGTGTTCCGCAATCCGCTGGCATCCCCGGATATTATCGGCGTGTCTTCCGGCGCCAGTGCCGGTGCCGCGGCAGGCATCCTGTTTTTGTCCGGTGCGGCTGCGGTGACGCTGTCTGCGTTCGCGGGGGCATTGCTGGCAGTGGTTGTGGCCTTGGCGCTGTCCTCTCTGGACAAAAGCGGCCGAAACAGCACCATCGTTCTGGCCGGTATTGCTGTTCACGCACTGGCACAGACGGCGCTCATGTGCCTGAAGCTGACCGCCGATCCGGAGCGGGAACTGGCCTCCATTGAGTATTGGATCATGGGCAGCCTGAACGGTATCAGTGTCTATTCCATCGGTGGAAATATGACACTGTGTCTGGTTTGTCTGGTGGTTTTGTTTGCACTGCATCGTCAAGTGCTCCTTCTTTCGGCAGAGGAGGGGGAAGCACGGATGCTGGGGGTCAGTGTCGGAAAACTGCGCTTAGTTGTTTTGTTGGTCGCTACCCTGACCGTTTCCTCCGTAGTGAGCCTGACGGGACTGATCAGCTTTGTCGGTCTGCTGGCACCCCACGGTGCCCGGCTTTTGACCCGGAATAATCGACCGGGAACCATGCTTCTCAGTGGATTTCTGGGTGGTATCATCCTCTGTGCTGCAGACATTTTGGCCCGCAGCGTGGGTGCCACGGAACTGCCGGTGAGCATCTTTACCAGTCTGCTGGGAGCGCCGTTCCTGATTTTTCTCATCGTAAGGGGGAGGCGGAAGATTTGAGCATGTTGTTGGTGAAGAATCTTTCCGCCGGATATGGCGGAGCCGATATTGTAAAGAATATTAACTTTACGCTTGAGAGCGGCTGCCTGATGGGTATTCTGGGGGCTAACGGAAGCGGCAAGACGACCCTTTTGAAGGGAGTATGCGGCATTTTGCCCCACCGGGGCAGCTGTACATTGGACGAGACGGTTCTGGAGAAGTTGTCCCCGCGGCAGCTTGCACGCGGCTGCAGTTATATTCCGCAACGCAGTGGAATCTCTATCGATGTATCCGCGCTGGATGTGGTGCTGATGGGATTTAATCCTCAACTGGGTCTGCTGGAACACCCCGATTCTGCTATGCGGGACGCCGCACGGCAGATGCTGGAGCGTGTTGGACTTGGAGGCAGGGAGGAGGACAATTACCTGACTCTGAGCGAAGGGCAAAAGCAACTGTGTATTCTGGCGCGCACTTTGGTGGCGAACAGTAAGCTTTTGCTGCTGGACGAGCCGGAGAGCGCTTTGGATTTTCGGTACCGGCACAGAATGCTGGAAATCATCAAACAGTGGATCACAGAAGGAGACCGTGCGGCAGTCGTTGCGCTCCATGACCCCATGCTGGCCCTGAATTGCTGTGATATGCTCCTGTTGCTTTGTGACGGGCAAATCATCGATACGATTTCTCCACAGAAGGATGAACTGCAGGAGATGGAGGAAAAACTCACAAAACTTTACGGTGCTGTCAGTCTGGTGACCTGCAAGGATCGAACGGGAACTGAGCATTTGGTCATGCTCAAGGAGCGGGAGGAGAAACCATGGAGCCAGTAAAGCTTGGATGTGTCATTATGGCATCGGGTCTGGGGAGACGCTTTGGCGGGAATAAACTGATGGCAGATTTCGGCGGTGCGCCTATGATCAGTCGGGTGCTGGACGCAACGGACGGGATTTTTGACCGCCGTATCGTGGTGACTCGCCATGCCAATGTGGAGGCCTTTTGCAAAGAGAAGGGGGTTCCGGTGGTGGTTCATGATCTGCCACATCGCAGTGATACCGTGCGCCTGGGCCTGCAGACTGTGGGTACGGAATTGGACGGATGTTTGTTCTGTCCCGCGGATCAGCCGCTGCTGAGCCGTGAAACTATCCTGTCTTTTGCGCAATCTGCAGAACGCGAAAAAGAAGTAATGTGGCGAGCCGCTTGCGGCGATGTGTTTGGTGCGCCTGTTCTGTTCCCCAAATGGGCATTTCCGGAATTGCTGACACTGCCGGAAGGAAAGGGCGGCAATGTACTGGTCAAAAAATATCCCGAACAGGTACACGCGGTATCTGTTCGGGATGAACGGGAACTTTGGGATGTGGACACTCCGGAGGATTTGGAACGTCTTTTGCTGGTTTTGAAGGGATCGTTCCTCGCATGAGTTGTGCCAATGGAGGTATAATAAAACATCATTAAATTGTGGAGACGATCAAATGGCACTGTTTTGGATTTTGCTGGCGATTTTGTTGCTGGTCTTGCTGATCTCGTACATCTGCTTCCGCATGGCGTTTTACGCGCCCCGCAACAGGCCGGAATACATGGACAGCGATGAAATCAGGATTCCAAAGGGAGAGATTTACGAACCTTACCGCGAAAGCATGGAAAAGTGGATTCGGGAGGCCCGCGCCATGCCGAAGGAGGAGGTCAGCATCACTTCCTTTGACGGATTGAAACTGCGCGGCTGTTACTATGAATTTGCTCCCAATGCGCCCATTGAGCTGATGTTTCATGGTTACCGGGGCAATGCGGAATCGGATCTGTCCGGCGGCATCCAGCGCTGCTTTCAGCTGGGGCACAGCGCACTGATCGTGGATCAGCGCTGCAGCGGCGGAAGCGGAGGAAATGTGATTACCTTTGGTGTAAACGAACATCGGGACTGTCTGGCTTGGGTGGATTTTGCGGTTAAGCGCTTTGGACCGGATGTGAAGTTGATCCTTACCGGTATTTCCATGGGTGCTGCCACGGTTTTGATGGCGACCCAGCATCCGCTGCCGGAGAATGTAGTGGGTGTGCTGGCGGACTGCGGTTACACATCTGCCCGGGAGATCATCAAAAAAGTCATTCACCGGATGGGCTTGCCGGCTGATTTGAGCTATCCCTTCGTAAAGCTGGGTGCACGACTGTATGGTCACTTTGACTTGGAGGAAACCTCTCCGCTGGAGGCCATGGCAAAGTGCACTGTGCCGGTGATCTTCTTCCACGGAGAAACAGACGACTTTGTGCCCTGTGATATGAGCCGGATGAATTATGAGGCTTGCGTTGCACGAAAGAGGTTGGTCACTACGCCCGGTGCGGGTCATGGATTATGTTATCTGGTGGATTCGGAAACTTATCTGGATGCCTTGCAGGATTTCTTCGGCCCGGAAGTGTTTCAAAAAGCAAACGGTTAATATTAACGACTTAAAAGTTGTAGGGAATTGCAAACAAAAGCAATTCCCTACAACTTTTTATGGAAGATGAATATAAATTGGATCGTGCAATGTCAAGACCTTGAAACTGCGGCACGTGTCCGGAACGAGGTTTTCTGGCGATCCGCGGAGCGTGCGGTATAGGAAGTGACGCCCAGAATCGTTTCGCCGTCTACCTGCAGTGCGGTGGGACGGTCGAATTCCACCGTGATCTCGTGGCCCTCCAGAATATCTACACAATTTTTGTGCTTAATATGTTGGCCTTTGAAAATGGAGGGGAAGAACATCAGGGTCTTCAGCTTGCCGGAACGGTGAAACACCATAGTGGAAAGAGTTCCTGCTGAGGAAATTCTATTTTGACCGGGAGTCGGCATCATGCCGCCGCCGTAAAAGCGGCCGTGCATAGTAGGGGCAAGCCAGACTTTGTTATAACAATGCATGACACCGTCCACCGTTACGATTGCCCGGGTGGGTTTAAAGTGAAACAGCAGCCCTTTGACGGCGATTGCGGTGTAGTTTACTTTTTTTCCCGGAATTTTCCGAAGTTCATCGCCCACTTCACAACAATAGCCATCAATACCATAGCCCACACCGTTGAGAAAACGATAGGTTTTTCCGTTGATCTCCACATAGGGCAGATTTTTCAGATATTTGTCAATGGGGAAGGGGGTGCATCTTGTTTTTTCTCCCAAATCATGGGCAAAGTCGTTTCCGGTACCGATCGGGTAGTATAAAATTTCCTGACAAATATCCACCCCGTCGGTATTATTAATGAAGCGGTTGAGGGTCCCGTCGCCGCCTGCGATGATCAAACGGGCATCGGGTTCCAATCCACCCAGAAAGACGCTGTAGTTGGTGATTTTGGTAATGTCCAGAGTTTCCACTTCACCATCCAGAACGATTTCCAGTGCGCGAACATCATCTTCACTGTCGACAGCTCCGGCGAAGGGGTTATAGAGTATGTACGTTTTTGCCATTTGTGAGCCTCTTTTCTTGCTGGGTGTCCAGTAGTTGGTGGATCGTATTTCCAATCGTGTCTCTTTTGGCGTTTATAACATGTTCGGTTGGAATCACTTCCAGTACGTCCAAATAGACATCAGTTGCCCGGAAAGGGATATTTCTGTGGATTTGCTCTGTGCCTGATACGGAGATCACTGCAATTGGAACACTTGCTTTTTGGGCAATTTTGAAAACACCGTTATGAAATGGTAACAAGACGCCGCTTTTGCTTCGGGTCCCTTCCGGGTAAACGCCGATGGATACCTCCTGATCCTTCAAAAGGTTTGACGCATTGTTGATTGTAGTGATGGCCTTGCGGGGGTTCTCCCGATCAATGGACATAAAACAGCACTTGCGAATGATACGTCCGAAGAAAGGAATTTTAAAATTGCTTGCTTTGGAAATAAAAGCGATGTCCCACTTTTGAAATGCGTGCCAGGTGACAATGGGGTCAAAATTGGAACGATGGTTTCCCGTAAACAGGATCTTTTGGTCCTGCGGCAACGTTTCCTGCCCGGTGATATGGATGTGAATGCGAAGCAGTTTGATTACAAAGGCTGTGGCACTGTAAAGCAGTTTGCGGTAAAAAGGGCTGTTGCTGGTGTATTCTTTTTTGGGGTCTACAAACAAAGAACACACCCCAAGAAACAGAATGTACAGCAGCAATATCAGCAGAAGAACCAGAAAAATATAAAGGATAATCATGGCTTTGTCTCCAGCAGAACATCCAAGGTATGACAGATGCATTGGGCGGCATTTCCCCACTGATGAGCCCGCAGTGAGTCAGACATTTTTCTGCGCGCCGGATCGTCACCCAGCAGATCACAACATTTGAGTGCCAATTCATGGACGGAATCGGCTGTTGCCGCACCGCCGCAGTTTACGAAAAAGCGCAGATTATAGGCTTCGCAGCCTGCCACAGCATCGACGCAGACCATAGGAAGCGCTTTGACAGCAGCTTCGGTGGAACTCAACCCGCCGGGCTTGGTTAGGTACACATCGGCACTGTCCATCAATGCGCTCATATCGTGGACAAAGCTTGCTACATGAATGTTGGGACAGCCGGAATATTGACGTTGTAAGCCGGCGTACAGTTTTTTATTGGTGCCGCATACTATGGTCAGGTGATAGTTACCGGGAAGCATTTTGCTCAATTGCTTTGTTAGCTTTTTCATGGGGCCACAGCCCATGCTGCCGCACATCATGACCAAGTGAGGATCATCCGGCCCAATACCCAGTTGCGCTTTTGTTTCGGCGGAATCATTTCTTTCGTAAAATGTTTGGCGGATCGGTATGCCGCTGGGCACGACATGTTCCGCCGGGATGTTGGGACAGACGAATTCATCCATGAGGGAAGGATCGGGGATGAAATATCGATCAAGGCTGGTTTGCTGCACAATGGGACTGCAGGTATAATCGGTAGCCAGAAAGGCAGTATGGATAGGAAGCGGCGATGTTTGCTGCATGTGTGTCAGCAGCAGGGCAGGAGCAACATGGGCGCAGACCACCGTGTCATAATTGCCTTGCACAATATGGTCGTGAAGCTGTTCAGTGCCCGTTGTTAATAGTTTGAACACGAAAGAGTTGTTCTGAAACAGGGCCGGATGCTTTTCAGAGTAGGCGTAACCGAAACGAAACAGCCACGGCAGATGCCGATACATCGTGGAATGCCCCCAGGCAACGAGGGAAGAAATATGTTTCGAGATAAGGCTCAGCGAATCCAAAATGTCGCACGAGTCGCCGTTGACTATACAGGTTTCCTGAATGGCCTTTGCACAGGAATTGTGACCTTCGCCTGTGTTGCAGGTCAGAATCAGCATACGCATATGTTTTTTGAGCTCCTTTCCAGCTGCAGTTTTTGCTGCAGCCGCAGCAGCCGGGGACGGTTGTAGCGCTGAATCAGAATGAACGGCAGATTGAATAATACTGCGTATAGAACATACAGCAGTAATCCGCCCAGACCGGGCCAAAGTTTCAGACTATACAGACCCGTGATACACAACAAACCATGAATAAATTCCGCCACACAGGTTTCCTCCAGCATTCTTGGAAGTTGTGTCTTGAAGTTTGCAGTAAGCTTTTTCTCCGGCATTGCCCAAGGCAATATTTTGCTCATATCCGGAACCCGTTTTTGCCAATGCCGGATTCCAAAACGTTCGTAGAATGCTCCGTTTTGTTCAAAGCTGCGACTGCGGAACCAAAAACTCTGAGGATGGAACCAGCTCTTGGGCAGCAGTCGGCCCAGAATAAAACCAATGATTCCGGTAACGACGTAGTAAACAGCACACTTCAAAAAACTCGTAAGGTTCACCTTGCATCCCCTTCTTGCGAGACATTTATGCCGCGGATCAACGGATGTCTGTCCCTGTCCAGCAGATACACGATACAGATTACTGCCGCGCCGAGAGTTTCCAGAATCATGTCTGCCATGGTATCCAGCAGTCCGATGTCGATATATCCCGTTACCGGGAGCGGTGTGCCGTCGACGATGACCGTGCTGATCTGATCGATACTCCCGGCGGTTCCAAGACTGTCACCGAGAATATAGGAATAAATGGATGTGATCACCCGGTCGTCCTGCATATCCGTATGCAGCAGCCGATCGGAACCAAACTCCACGAACTCCCATACGGCAGATATGGCGATGGAAAAGCAAAAGGCAAACGCTGCGCACAACAGGATGGAGCTTTGTCCGCGATTCATGATTTTGCACAGGTACAGACCTAAAATGGCGAACATGATACCGCCGCTGATATGCAGTAACTTATCCCACCAGAAAGTGGTGTAATATAAATTGTGGCATTGGCCCAGCATAGGACCTATGGCGTAAAGCAATCCAAAAACATACAAAGCCGGATGCATATGACATCGAAGAACTTTTTCGATCGCTTCCGGAAGAAGAATCAAAACGATGGTAGCAAAAGCCAGAAGAAGGCGGCTGTATTGCTGCGTGACAAACAGCATGACAATGGTGTAAAGCGCGAAAATTTGACAGAGAACGACACCGACGATTCGAATCGTTTTTTCTGCTTTGCCCATGAAAATCTCCTTATTTTTTAATTGCTTTAAAGTTGCGGATACCATACAGTATAGCCGACAGGACCATCATTGCGGTGCAAATTGCGACCAAGACGTGGGACACGGTGAGGGGGATTTGGTACCAAATCAGATGAACCAGCATCATGGCGTACAGACAAACAGTAGTGGCCTTACCGTGCCAATCGGCGCCTTCCACTTTACCGGTTTTATGGATGGCCAAGAGACTGGTGACAGCTGCGAGCACTTCTTTGATAACCAGCAGTACCAGAGGAATCAGCATATAGCGAAAACGGGAAACCAGGCAAAAAAGGGTCGCGATCTGTGTTAGCTTGTCTGCAACGGGGTCGAAGGCTTTTCCGAAGTCGCTGACCATGCCGAAGCGTCGTGCAATGATACCATCTGCGATGTCGGTGATTCCAGACAGCGCCAGTACAAGCGTGGTCCAGAGATAGTTTTTCTCAAAACAGTAAAGCCATACAATGACCGGAATCAGACATAGCCTGAAAAAAGATAGAATATTTGGTATCGTGATAATTTTCTTTTGATATCGATTCTGTTCACCCTGCATAAAAACTACCTCCCTTTTGTATTTAGTATAATTTGTAATTTACAACTGAATTTCAACTTTAACTCAATTTTTGTTGAAAAAAGCGGTATCGGCCGAAAAATGCCGATACCGTTTTGCAGTTTGATTTTGCAGTTTAATTTATAAATTTTTAAGAGTCACAGTAAACCGGCAGCCGCCCATTTCAACGTTATCTACGTAAATTTCGCCGCTGGCAATGCTTACGATCCGCTTTACAAGAGCAAGGCCCAGGCCGTTGCCTTCCTGTTTGTGGGAACTGTCGCCCTGATAGAATTTGTCAAATATGCGCTTTTTGGCCTCCTCCGGAATGCCGGGACCTTGGTCTTCGATGGTAAACACTACGGATTTGTCTTGCTGTATGAGCCGAATCAAAACGGTACCGTTTTGGGGGCTGAACTTGATCGCGTTACCAATCAGGTTGTCCCAGATGTGGCGCATCATGTTTTCATTTCCCAGGTAATCGATGCGTTCCATGTCCACATCAAGCTCGATGCACTTATTTTCCCAGGCGTTTTCCTGGGCTACGATGGATTGTCGAATCTGTTCGTCCAGCCGGTAGCGCGTTTGGCCTGAGGGAATTTGTTGATTTTCCAGCTTAGAGAGCAGCAGAATGCTGCCTACAAGACTGGAAAGCCGCTTGGTGTTGAAAACGATTTTTTCTACGTACTGTTGCTGATCATCGTTTAAGTTATCGCTGCCTTGAAGCAGCATGGAGTAGCCCTCGATGGCATTGATCGGGGTCTTGAACTCATGGGACACATTGGACACAAAGTCCGTCTGCAAGATTTCGGTTGCGCTCAGTTCATGTGCCATCAGATTGAAGCCGGAGTAGATTTCCATGATCTCTTTGGAAGAAGATTTGTCAGTCAGACGGACGGAGAAATCGCCATCGGCCACCTTTTCCATGGCTGAATTCAGCTTCTTGATGGGAGCAAAAAACCACTTTGAAAGGAAACTGGTCACAACACTGCCTATCAGAAGACTGATGACAACAAGATCCAGCAAAAGCAAAAGCGGTGAGTTGAGGGGGATGACGTCCTCCAGCAGATAAAACAGAGCCAGTGCCAGCAAAATACAAGAAACCAGTTCTATTGTAACCAGAAGCGTTAGCCGTACTCGCAGACTGAAGGGGTTCTTAGGTTGTTTGCGAATATCTTCGAAAATCTCTCTGGTTTTCACAGCTTCACCACCTTGTAGCCAACCCCTCGAATGGTGACGATTTTAAAGTCCTCATTGTCCCGAAACCGATCTCGCAGTCTGCCGATATGTACGTCGACTGTGTGGGTGTCGCTTTCGTTTTCGTAGCCCCAGATCTCATCCATCAGTTGCTGACGAGTAAAGATTTTTCCGGGATAGGAAGCCATCTTGTAAAGCAGCATAAACTCCTTCTGTGGCAGATTGAAGGTCTCGTTATTCGTGATCACAGTGAGAGAATCGCATTCCAGTATGGTAGAACCAATGGTTTGGCGACGCTCATTGATCATCTGGGCTCTTCGCAGCAAGGCACCCACGCGCAACGCCATCTCATTGACGTTGACGGGTTTTACCATATAGTCATCGCTCCCGGAAAGGAAACCCTGCTGCATATCGTCGAAGGTATCCTTGGCGGTGATCATCAGCACCGGGGTGGTGTTGCCTGCGTTTCGCAGTTGACGAACCAGCTCATAGCCGTCCATGACCGGCATCATAATATCAGAGATGACCAGATCATAATAATCCGTATCCATCGCATCTAATGCTTCCTGACCGTTGGACACACCACGGACGGTGTAGCCGTTCTTGGTCAGGACATGGGAAAACAGCTGCCGCAGTTCCCGGTCATCCTCCGCAATCAGAATTTTCAGCATAGCAATCCCTCCAACAGGTTTGTACCATTATATATTATCATAACTTATTTTGTAACGCCACGAATTGACTAAATTCTCAATAAATATTGATTTTAATTTGAGAAATAGTTGAAATAACCGCTGTATAGTGTTTCTATATATACATGAATGAGTAGGAAGGGATGGACATGAAAAAAATCGGGCAAATAGCAGGAGAGATCATAATGACTGCAGATACGGGAAGTGATGAGAAATGAAATTAAAGTGGAATACCTGCATAAAAGTAGCAGTTACAGTATTTGCGTTGTACCTGTGCATCAGTTACTGGCCTTCGGTTGGAAACCTGCTGTCCACGTTGCTTAGCGCGGCAGCCCCGCTGTTGATCGGCGCCGTGATCGCCTATCTCGTCAACATTCTGATGAGCTTATATGAAAAGCATTATTTTTCCAAAACCACGAACCGTGGGCTGATCAAGAGCCGCAGACCGGTTTGTATGATCGCTGCGTTCATTACCTTGGTAGCTGTGGTCGTTTTGGTCGTATGGCTCGTAGTTCCGGAGTTGATTTCCTGTATCAGCGTGATCATCACGGCGGCATATGAGACGATCAGTGATTTGGTTGCAGTTCTTGCCAAGTGGGAAGTGCTGCCCGAAACTATCCTGGACACGCTGGAGGGAATTGATTGGAAATCCAGAGCCGGCCAGATCATCAACACAGTACTCAGTGGCGTCGGGAATGTGATGGATGTGGTAGTTGGCGCGGTTTCTTCTGTGTTCAGCGGTGTGGTCACCGGTTTGATGAGTTTGATCTTTTCCTTCTATCTTCTGCTGGGAAAAGATACGCTGGCAAGGCAGCTTAATCGCCTGATGAAGCGATATCTGAAGCCTGCATGGCTCGATAAGATCTATTATGCGCTGTCAGTTCTTCATGAGAGTTTTCGGAAATATATTATTGGACAGTGCACGGAAGCTGTGATTTTGGGTGCATTATGTGTCCTTGGCATGTGGATCCTGCAGTTGCCTTACGCGACAATGATTGGTGCATTTATCGCAGTGACGGCTTTGATTCCTGTGGCCGGAGCCTATATCGGCGGCGCGGTGGGAGCACTGATGATCTTTTCTGTGTCTCCCATGAAGGCGGTCATCTTTGTTGTGTTCCTGGTGGTTTTGCAGCAGCTGGAGGGAAATCTGATCTATCCTAGGGTAGTTGGATCTTCGCTGGGGCTGCCGGCCATTTGGGTACTGGCTGCGGTCACCATCGGCGGCGGTGTGATGGGTATTCCGGGTATGCTGCTGGGTGTTCCTTTGGCTTCAGCGCTCTACCGTATGCTGCGGGATAACCTGAACAAAGTGCCGTGCGAAAAAGAAGAAAAGAAAGAAATGTGTATTGAAGGATCTGGGCCTGACACGAAATAGGCTTCCTGAAAGTTCCGGTAGAGAAGTCGAGGGCATTCTCCTGCAACAACGCATTCAACAGGGAATCCCTGCTGTGCATTGGGCCCGTGGTGCAGATGGCAGTGGCGGAAATCTGATGTTCGGCGCAGCTGCAAGCCGTACTCAGGCAGCCCGGATGCAGAAGAACGATCCGGAAAAGTTAATATTCGATATGCAAAAACAGCAGGGGATCATAATGGTCCTCTGCTGTTTTTCTCGTCAAAAAAATCGTCGCGAACATTGTGCCGTTCGCGACGATGCGGTGCGGGATAAGGGACTGGAAGCCTTACGCTTGCGCACAAGAACCCAAAGGTCATGCCACCTGAAGGTAAGGTTTCAATTTCTTCAGAGGTTAGATGGTAAATTCTTTCCCGGCATTTTTCAAACGCAGTTCAAAGCTGCCAAGCGGTAAACACCCGGCAGCCCTGAATTAGAATATTATTTACGCCCAGGATGAATGCGACTACATCCACGACAGCCTCAACAATCATTGTTACACCGATAAAGGTCCAAAGGAAAGCAGTTGAGGTGAACGGATTGGCCAGAATCAGAACAGCACAGACGATGGTCAAGACCGCACCGATCACTTCAACGAACCAGTATTTCTGTTTAGCGCGGAGCATATCCACAGCCCACTGCACCTTAGACGAAGCAGTCGAGTGCAAAAACCTGATGCTCGTCATTCGCTACGATGAAAATACTGACGAGGTCTGCGGTGCATTGCGAGAAAGAGAACTTCTGTATTCCGTGTGGTATCAGTACGGGCAGAAAGACACTGAAATCATTATCAACGGCGATTTGTTCAGCAGCACCCAGCAGTTATCGCCCGTCTTTACTGTACTGTTGCCGGAAGCAAGCTGCCCGGAAGAAGTGCGATGCCTGGTCTATCAGGAGGTTCAGCGCACTCGTAATGAACAGACTTTCCGCACGGTCGCATGGGAGCTACAGAGCGACAACAGCCTGGTTGACTCCATCATTTCCGGAGATGCCTGCTCCATCTGCTTTGATAAAAACGGTGATCTGTGTGACTGGATTGGAACAACCGAAACCTGCAATCTGTTTCAAAACAGCCTTGCTGAGATGCTGACAAGTGCCTGCCCTAAGAAAGTGGGAGAAATCGTATGAACGGCAGAAAAATCGGCGTAGTGGATGTAGGCGGAGGCTATCGCGGCGTTTACGCAACGGGTGTGCTGGACTTCTGCATGGATCACCACATTCAATTTGATCTGGGGATCGGCGTATCCGCAGGAAGTGCCAATCTGATCTCCTATGCAGCCGGACAGCGCGGGAGAAATTATCAGTTCTACACCGAGTACGGATTGAGAAAAGAATATGCCGGTATCGGGAACTTTCTCTTCAAACGGTCGTTTGTTGACCTTGACTATGTTTACAGCACATTGAGTAATTCAGATGGGGAAAATCCCCTGGACTATCCTGCGGCCATGGCAAACCACATGGAGTATATCGTAGTCGCTACTGAGGCAGAAACGGGAAATGCCAAGTATTTTGACAAGAGCGATATAGCTCAGGATGACTACAGTATTATGAAAGCCTCCAGCGC
>CAZDXX010000027.1:0-14237 GCA_964509595.1 uncultured Oscillospiraceae bacterium | reverse complement strand
TTTCCTTCAGCCAGGGGATGATGATGGAAGTATCCAGACCGCCGGAATAGGCGAGCACTACTTTTTTGATATCAGACATGGTAATTGCCTCCCAGAATTTTTGATGTTACAAGGAGTATAGCACTCCTTGCATGCATTTGCAAGCGTTAATTCGCATAATTATTCCAATGTTCTTGATTTTTTGTGGTGTAAATTCACCAACTTTTGAATATTATTCACTCTATAATGAATATTAATAAATTTTATTCATTCCTCTGACGCTTCCCCGCGTTTCTTTTCGGTTCCTCCTTTTCGAAACGCAAAAAAGCGCTGGCCAAAATAATTGATCAACGTATACAAGCCCATACCCGCTACCTTGGCAATACGTTCCTGCCACACGGCAGAAATCGCGGTCCCGCCAAGCAGCCAACCGACCAGCGGCTGCGCAATTGCATAAGCAATCACATAGCACAGGGCTACATTGATAATAAATTTTCCGGCCGAGGCCCAAAACCGCTCCTCCGAATGAAATGTGAAGTAGCGATTCAGGAAAAAGCTCAAAACTGCTCCTGCCACATAGGCAATTGCCGTAGACGGCCAGTAACCGAGATCTTCCAGCAGGAACATGAGAATCAGAGAAAGCAGTGTGTTGCTTAACCCAACTAATAAAAATCGCACAAAACTGTTTTTCCAGATTTTATTCTTCATCATCCAGAACCTCACTGATCAGGAAGCGCGGGCGTTCCTTGGTTTCCAGATAAATCTTACCAATGTATTCTCCAATTACGCCCAATGCAAGAAGGATCAATCCGCCAATGGCCCAGACCGAGCAGATCACACTGGCCCAACCGGCCACCGTCATCCCCATGGCCCACTGCACGATGAACACGATCAGCATAATAATAGACACCAAGAAAATGAGGATGCCCAGTGCTGTAATATAACGAATGGGTTTTGTAGACAGGGATGTGATACCCTCCAGCGCAAAGGCGAGCATCTTCTTTAGCGGATATTTGCTCTCTCCGGCATAGCGTTCTCCTCTCTCATATTCTACCGTGCCGGTGGTATAGCCGATCATAGGCACAATACCGCGCAGGAACAGGTTTACCTCCTTGAACTCAGCCAAACCCTCCAGTGCACGGCGAGACATCAAACGGTAGTCCGCATGGTTAAAAACCGTCTCCGCACCCATCGCGTTCATCAAACGATAAAATACTTCTGCGGTAAACCGTTTGAAGAACGTATCCTTCTTTCGGGACGAGCGTACTCCATAGACAATTTCACACCCAGCCAAGAACTTGTCCACCATGGCATCCACCGCATCAATATCATCCTGTAAATCGGCATCCATGGAAATAGCCGCGTCGCAGCGATCCTTCGCTGTCATCAGACCTGCCAGGAGTGCATTCTGATGCCCGCGGTTGCGGGACAGGTTCACTCCGGAGAAAATCGGATCGCTGCTGTGCAGCTCGTCGATTATCTCCCATGTGCGATCCTTGGAGCCATCATTGACGAACATGACCCGGCTTTTGCGCGAGATTTTCCCCTTGTCCATCAAGCTCTCCAACTTTGCCTTCAGGCGTTTGGAGGTTTCGGGCAGAACTTCTTCCTCATTATAACAAGGCACTACGATAAACAAAATCGGCTCTTGCATATGCTCACCCTATTCAAAATCTTAGAAATTTAGATAAAACACCCATGCCGTGGGACCGCGAAAAACACAGCATCGCCTATTAATACCCCACGCCCTGCTGACCTTTTACGATTTTTACAATGCGGCTGGGACCCAGACGATCCGCGCCCAAAGCAACAAAGTCCTCCGCATCCTGCAAAGAGGAAATACCGCCGGCCGCCTTAATCTTCACATCAGCGCCGACATGGGCCTTGAACAGAGCCACATCCTCTCGGGTGGCACCGCCGGTGGAAAACCCGGTAGAGGTCTTGATGTAGTCTGCTCCCGCAGCCGTGACAATGCGGCACATTTCAATCTTTTCCTCGTCAGTCAGCAGACAAGTCTCGATAATGACCTTCAGAATATGGTCTGCGCAGACAGCTTTGATTGCTTTGATTTCATCTTCCAAATCGCTCCACCGTTTATCCTTGACCCAACCGACGTTGATGACCATATCGATCTCATCAGCACCGTTTCGAATGGCATCTTCCGTCTCAAACACCTTAACTGCCGTGGTGGAATAGCCATTGGGAAATCCGATCACAGTACATACCTTCATCCTGTCACCCAGATAGTCAGCCGCCTGCTTTACAAAAGAGGCAGGAATGCACACCGAAGCACATCCGTATTTCACGGCATCATCGCATATTTCCTTGATCTGCTCCCAGGTGGATTCCTGCTTTAGCAGAGTGTGATCGACGCGGGTGAGAATATCTTTAATTTCCATCATAAACATCCTTTCCTTCGATTGCTTCCATCATACTCCAATCAAGCCGACCCGGTCAAGAACAGGTGCTATGCAAACCATCTTTTTTCTGGTATACTGTGCACAAATATGTAATTTATCGGGAGGAACATGACATGTCCATTCTCGTTACCGGCGGCGCCGGATATATCGGCTCTCACTGTGTTGCCACCCTGGTTGACCGCGGCATTGACGTAGTCGTTGTGGATGATTTGTCCAAAGGACACAAGGCCGCTTTGAAGGGCGGTCGTTTTTATCAGGGCAGCGTTGCCGACAAGGATTTCCTGAACGAGGTTTTCACCGAGGAATCCATCGAAGCAGTCATCCATTTTGCTGCTTATTCTCTGGTCGGCGAAAGTATGCAGATCCCGGAGCAATATTTCCGCAACAATGTCACGGCCGGCCTGTCCCTGATCGAAACCATGATTGAGCACAAGGTCCCCTATCTGGTTTTTTCCTCCACCGCCGCAACCTTCGGCGAGCCGGAGCGTGTTCCCATCGAGGAGAATGACCGCCAAATTCCTACCAACCCTTACGGGGAAAGCAAGCTTATTGTAGAGCACATGCTCAAATGGTGCGACCAGGCACACGGACTGAAGTACTGTGCCCTGCGTTACTTTAATGTCGCCGGTGCCCGTGCCGACGGCTCTATCGGCGAGGATCACCGCCCCGAATCCCACCTGATCCCCATCATTCTTCAGGTGGCCCAGGGTAAGCGGGAGAAGCTGTCTCTGTTCGGTACTGACTATCCCACCAAGGACGGCACCTGCATCCGTGACTACATTCATGTGGACGATTTGATCGACGCCCATATTCTAGCTCTGGATTATCTGCGTGCCGGCAACCCCTCCACCGCCTTCAATCTGGGCAATGGCCAAGGTTTCTCCAACCGTGAGATCATGGAAGCTGCCCGTCGTGTGACCGGACATCCCATCCCCGTTTCGGAAGAAGGCCGCCGCCCCGGTGACCCGGCCATTCTGATTGCCTCCAGTCAAAAAGCTATGGATGTGCTGGGTTGGCGGCCCAAGTACACCAACATCGAGGACATTATTGCCACCGCTTGGAACTGGCATTTCACTCATCCCAACGGGTATGACGCCTGACCAAACAATTCTTGAGGAGTGACCACATTTGACACGCAAAGAAACAATAAAGCGCTTTATCTTTATGATCATTGGGTTGATCGTTACAGCACTCGGTCTGGCGGTCTGTGTGCGGGCCGACCTAGGTATCTCGCCCATTACTACGCTGGCATATGCCTTAAATCAAGTCTTTCCCGCCCTTTCACTGGGCACCTTCGTATTTTTCCAACATGTGGTGTTCTTTATCCTGACTGTCGTTTTACTGCGAAAAGATTTCAAACCCTTCCAGATTCTCCAACTTCCATGCTCCTTTGTATTTGGCTATTTTGTGGATTTTTGGGAAATCCTACTGCGCAGCCTCGCCTTGGACGCATATTTTGCTCGCATAATTCTTCTTCTGATCGGATGCGTGATCGTGGCTTTGGGTTTCAGCATGGTATATACCTCCCATGTAGCGCTGGAGGCCAACACAGCTTTTTTGAACGCGCTCTCCCTTCGTACCGGAAAGCCTTACGGCACATTGAAAACCATCACCGATGTAATCATTGTCATTATGGCCGCTGCCGTTGCGCTGATATTCCTGCACAAGATCGTCGGTATCCGCGAAGGCACCGTCATTGCAGCACTAATTGTCGGCCCCATCGCCGGTTTCTTTAACAAAAAGTTGGCCTTTATGGAGCGCTTCTTCACCAAGAAATAAAACGCAAAAATCTCGCTTGCAAACGTAATATGCAAGCGAGATTTTTCATTTCTTATTCCTGACAATATTCCGCACGTCCGGTCTTGTAGAGGTTGCCGCCATTACAATCCATCGCAACCGTCAAAGGCAGGTCTTCGACTTCCATACGTTTAATGGATTCGCAGCCCAAATCATCAAATGCAATCACTTCTGCGGACTTGATGCATTTGGCGATCAGCGCACCTGCACCGCCCACAGCGGCAAAGTAGCAAGCTCCATTTCGAACAATGGCATCCTGTACCTCTTTTGCCATCTCGCCCTTGCCAATTATGCCGGTCAGCCCTAAATCCAAAAGGCGGGGTGCAAACTTATTCATGCGGCTGGCGGTCGTGGGGCCACAGGCTCCCACAGCCATACCCTGCTGTCCAGGTGTCGGGCCGGCATAGTAAATCACAGAATCTTCGATAGGCATGGGCAGCGGCTCTTCCCTATCCAACAGTTCAAACAAACGCTTATGTGCCGCATCACGCGCTGTATAAATCGTACCCGACAGCAAAACTCGATCGCCTGCACATAGCTGACTAACAAATTCTTTCAGACAGCTGGTATGAATCTTCCATTCAGCCATGCTCTACCACTTCCTCTTCCAAAGGCAGGGGTTCGGGCGCCTTTGGGCCTGCGCAGGTATGCTCACACTCCAGAAGTGCAGCCAACGCTTCATCGTGCTGCTTGAACGCAGGCGCAGCCTCTTCCATGGCTTTTTGTCCCCGCTCCAGCTCGTTGATCAGGTGAGAAACTGTAGCAGACACATCTGTACGCAGATGCTGATAGCTGTTCTGCACACGACGCAACCAACCTTCCAGTTCATTGCGAACCTTGGCAGACTGAGCCTGAGCCTGTTCCACAATTTCTTGCGCCTTTCGGTGCGACTCCAATTCAATGGTAGCCGTGTGGTCTTTTAATGCCGCATACGCAGCCGCGTCTTCTTCCAGTTTGGGGACCTTCTTCTCCAACTCAGCCAAACGAGCAGTCACCTTTTCATACTCTGCCTTCAAAGCAGTCAGTTCCTTCTCCGACTGTTCCAATGCAGTGGTTCGCTGCGTCAATAAATCGCTGAGACGTTCGCATTCGGCAGCATTCTTCTTGCGCGCCGCTTCAGCGCTCTCGAACTTTTCTTCCAGTTCAGACTTTTCCTTTACTGCAGCTTCTGCTTGCAGCTTCAAGTCAGAGTTCTTTTCCTGATTCTCTTTGTTTGCGGTGGTGATGTAGTTCATAACATCCTGCTTATGAAAACCGCCAAAGGCTACTGTACGAAAATATTTTTCAGCACTGCTCATGGGGGCACTCCCCTTCTTTTCTAATTTTCGACCATTGTAACACAAAACCGAAGAATATACAACGGTTTCGAGCATCTCCCTCTCCACAAAATTTTATTGACGCAAGACAGCTTGAAATAGTATAATAGTATGATATTTATCTACATTTATAAAAGAACAGGTGAACACTATGTGGGTTACTGACGGTTGGAAAGACTATGAATTGCTGGACTGTTCCGACGGCGAAAAGTTGGAACGCTGGGGGGAACATATCCTGGTGCGCCCTGATCCTCAAGCTATTTGGAAAACTCCTCGCAGCCATCCCGGCTGGAGAAAGCATAATGCCCGTTACGCCCGTTCCAATACCGGTGGCGGTGCATGGGAGAAAAAGCAGGTCCCTGATCGCTGGACGGTAGATTACGGTGATTTGACCTTCAATATCAAACCCATGAATTTCAAGCACACCGGTCTGTTCCCCGAACAGGCTGCCAACTGGGACTTCGCCGCCGAGAAAATCAAGAACGCCGGCCGCCCCATCAATGTGCTGAACCTGTTCGCCTATACCGGCGGTGCTACTGTCGCCTGCGCCGCAGCCGGTGCCAGTGTGTGTCATGTCGATGCAGCCAAGGGCATGGTGGCCTGGGCCAAGGAAAACGCTGCCAGTTCCGGCGTTGCTGATCGACCGATCCGCTGGATTATTGATGACTGCGCCAAGTTCGTGGAACGTGAGATCCGCCGTGGCCGCAAGTACGATGCTGTTATCATGGATCCCCCCTCCTATGGCCGTGGTCCCTCCGGCGAGGTTTGGAAACTGGAAGAAAACCTCTGGGGCTTTGTGGAACTGGTGGCTCAGGTTCTGTCGGACGAGCCGTTGTTCTTTATCATCAACTCCTACACCACCGGCCTTGCTCCGTCGGTGCTGACTTACATCCTGGAGTCCATTATCACCAAGAAGTATGGCGGCCACACCGTCAGCGACGAGCTTGGTCTGCCCGTTACTGCCTCCGGCCTGGTGCTCCCCTGTGGTGCAGCCGGTCGTTGGACCGCTGATTAATTATTTTGAAACGCATCGAGGTATCCTGTCATGGCAACCGAAATTATCCAAACCCAGGATCTCCGTTTTTCCTACACCACGGAGGAAGGGGTCGCCCCCATCATTCTGGATGGGGTCAACTTGAATATTGAGACCGGCTCCTTTGTCGCCATTTTGGGTCACAACGGTTCCGGCAAGTCCACCTTGGCAAAGCACATGAATGCCATCCTGCTCCCTTCCGGAGGCAAAGTCTATGTAGACGGCATTGACACCGTTGATGAGGACAAGCTCATTGACATTCGCCGCACGGTAGGCATGGTCTTCCAGAATCCGGACAACCAAATCGTTGCCAACGTGGTGGAAGAAGACGTCGCTTTTGCACCCGAAAACCTAGGTTATCCCTCTAAGGAAATCCGTGAGCGTGTGGATCTGGCCCTGAAGCTGGTCGGCATGAGCGAATACGCTACTCACGCTCCCCATTTGCTCTCTGGCGGTCAGAAACAACGCATCGCTATTGCCGGTGTTATCGCCATGCGCCCTCGCTGTCTGGTTCTGGATGAGCCCACTGCCATGTTGGACCCGGTGGGCCGCAGCGAAGTCATGGCCACCATCAAAGACCTGAACCGCCGAGCCGGCGTGACCGTTGTTCTCATCACCCACCACATGGATGAAGCTGCTCAGGCAGACCGTCTGGTGGTCATGTCCAAGGGCAAAATTGTTGCCGACGGTACGCCCAAAGCCGTCTTCCAAAACGTAGAGAAACTGCGCTCTATCGGACTGACCGTTCCGGAACCCGTCGCCCTCATGTGGGAACTGCGCCAGGCTGGCTTGGATGTCCCGCTGGATGTGATGACCGATGAAGCGTGCGCTCAAGCATTGTATACCCTGCTGACTTAAAGGACGATTACTATGGAACCCATACTTCAAACCGAAAAACTGAATCATGTCTACTCAGCTGGCACCCCCTTCGAGCGCGACGCCCTGATTGACGTGGATTTCACTGCCTACAAAGGCGAATATCTGGGTATCATCGGCCGCACCGGCTCGGGTAAGTCTACCCTGATCCAGCATCTGAACGGCCTGCTGAAGCCCACCTCCGGAAAAGTCCTGTTCGAGGGAAAAGACATCTGGTCTTCCAAAGAGTTAACACGTGCCACTCGTTTCCAGGTGGGACTGGTATTCCAGTATCCGGAATACCAACTGTTCGAAGAAACTGTCTATAAGGATATTTCCTTCGGCCCCAAAAACATGGGATTGGACTCCGATGAAATCGACCGCCGTGTCCGAAAGGCCGCGCGTTTCGTTGGCTTAAACGAAGAAATTCTGGAGAAGTCCCCCTTTGATCTCTCCGGCGGACAGAAACGCCGTGTCGCCATTGCCGGCGTCATCGCCATGGAACCCAAGGTTCTTGTTCTGGACGAACCCACTGCCGGTCTTGACCCCGTAGGTGTCGAAGAAATTCTGAGCAATATCCGCGCCTATCACGAGGATCAAAACGCTACGATCATTCTGGTTTCTCATTCCATGGAGGAAGTAGCTCGTACCGTGGATCGTCTGGTCGTTATCTGCGATGGCAAGATTCCCTTCTCGGGCACTCCTCGCGAGGTATTCTCTCACGGCCCCGAGCTGGAACAAATGGGACTGGGCGTGCCTCAGATGACGCGCGTCTTCCATCGCCTGCGCCGCATGGGTGTAGAGGTCGATCCCTCCGTGTATACCATCGAGCAGGCTCGCGATGCCGTTCTGGACGCGCTAAACCGGGGGCCCCACAAAGCCGAAAACCGGCTTTGCGGGGAGAGGAAGAAGGATCCCACGGATATGGAATTTTCAGCGTCCTTCGCTGAAACCGGAATGGAGCAGGCTTCTTCTGACGAAAAGGGGGCGGTGTAAGTGGCATTGAAGGATATCACTTTGGGGCAGTACTTTCCCGGCAACACCGTCATCCACCGCATGGATCCTCGCGCCAAGCTTCTGTTTGTCATTCTTTATATCGTGGCGCTGTTCCTCGCCAAACGGCTGCTCTCCTATCTGGTACTCATCGCCGTACTGGTGCTTTGCGTTGCTGTTTCCAAAATAAAACCAGCCGCTCTGTTTCGGGGCATGAAACCAGTTTTGTTTCTGATTATTATTACCGGTCTTTTAAATCTCTTCTATACCTCTGGCGACCCCATCTGGCAGTGGGGTTTCCTGAAAATCACCATGGAAGGCATTTGGGCTGCAATTTATATGATCCTGCGCATCACTATGCTGATTTTCTGTACCTTCCTGCTAACGTATACCACTTCCCCTATCATGTTGACCGATGGTCTGGAAAACCTGCTTAATCCCCTGAAGAAAATCAAGGTTCCCGTCCACGAGCTGTCCATGATGATGTCCATTGCGCTGCGCTTTATCCCTACACTGATTGAAGAAACAGACAAAATCATGTCCGCTCAGCGTGCTCGCGGTGCCAACTTTGATACCGGAAACCTGTTCCAGAAAGCCAAGGCTCTGGTTCCTCTTTTGGTACCTCTGTTTGTGTCTTCTTTCCGCCGTGCCGACGAACTGGCCGTCGCTATGGAGTGTCGCTGCTACCACGGTGGTGACGGTCGCACCCGTTTGAAGGAGCTGCATTACAAAGGTATGGACATTGCCGCGCTGATTTTCGGCGTAGTCCTCTGCTTAGGCATCTGGGCCATGAGACGCCTTGGGCTTTAAAATATAAACATCCGGGCCCCGGAAAAGTCGGAGGCTTTGTTGGGGAGAGAAGACGCGCCAAAATGAGTAAGTTTTCGCCTTTGGCGAAACGGAAGGATATGGAGGTCGCGATGACGATATGAGAAATATTGCTTTAAAATTAACTTATGTCGGCACTGCCTACCACGGCTGGCAAATACAGAAAAATGCCGCCACGATACAGGAAACTCTGGAAGCAGCACTCGCCTCCGTTGTGGGGCACCCGGTCAAATGTGTAGGTGCCGGCCGTACCGATGCAGGCGTTCATGCCCGGGTATATATCGCCAATTTTCACACCAGTTCCACAATCCCTTGCGAGCGTCTGCCTCTGGCCGTTAACAGTCGCCTGCCTGAAGATATTGTAGTCACTAAGGCCACTGAGGTTCCCGATGATTTCAATGCAATTGGTTCCTGCATCAAGAAAGAATATACTTATCAGATTTACAATTCCCGCATTCGAGATCCCTTCTTCGTGAACCGAGTCTGGTTTTATCCCAAACATTTGAAGGAAGATGTTATGGCTGCTGCAGCCAAACAGTTTGTTGGTACCCATGACTTTGCAGCTGTACGCAGTGTCGGTACCGAGACCCGTACCACCGTACGAACTGTTCACTATTTCGAAGTGGAGCGCACGGACAAATTAATCTGTTGCCGCGTATGTGCCGACGGTTTTCTATACAACATGGTTCGCGCTATGGTCGGCACAATCGTATACGCATCCGAGGGCAAACTGACTCCGGACGATATTCCTACCATTCTGGAAGGTCGCTGCCGCACGGATGCCGGCCCCACCGCCCCTCCCGGCGGCTTGTACATGACAAATTTATGGTATGAAGAGCCTGTACTTTAAAAGGACTCCCTCCGAAGCCCAATCCGGTGAGTTCGAGGCAATAAAGAGCGAGGAATAGGCTGGCAGCGGCTTCTAGTTGCTGCGATGGATGAACACCCGCGATGCCGCGGCATAATGAGGATGTATTTTCAATATGGATGAACAAAAGGTTCCAAAAAAGAAAAAGAATATATTTGTGCGCCTGTTGGCTTTTCTTGTTACCTTAGCTTTGATCGCTGGCGCAATCTTTCTGATTGCCAACCGCGATTTGCTGAATCTGGATGCATGGAAACGATACATCAATTACCGTTCTTTGGAGCGCAATGACTCCGGTCAGGCCGAGTCATTCTCCTACAGCGGTTCTTCCACTGACGTAATTACTGCACTCGAAAATGATTTGTTGGTATGCTCCGAAGGTGGTATTCGTCTTTACTCCGGAAGCGGCGTTTGTTACGTCGAAGATTCCGTCATTCTGGAAAATCCTGCAGCTGAGGTCTGCGGCAGTACTGCCGCCGTATATTCTGTTGGTGGCAATACTGTTTACCTGTATCGCGAACGCGCACAATACAGCATTCTGAGTGACCTGGACGGTCAGCTTATTTCCGTACGCCTGAATTCTTCCGGTTGGCTGACTGTCACCGCACAGGAAAGCAGCTACAAAGCCGTCGTTAGCATTTACGACGAAAACCTAAACAAGCGTATGGCATTTCGTTTATCCTCCGCTTTCGTCACCGATGCTGTTGTCACAGACGACTGTAAATCTCTCATCACGATTTCAATCGGGCAAAATGGTACCGCATTTGAAAGTACCCTTTCGATCTATGATCTTCCCAGCAGTCAAGACAGTGGCGTAAACTTTGATTTGACCCCCGTTTCTACGTTCTCTCTTGGCAACAACGTTATTTTGGAATTAGACAATACTTCCGCCATCTGGTGTGTCGGCGACTACGGTGTTTCTGTCTGGGATGGCAAAGATGTGGACAGTTGGAGTTGTCAAGGCAACTATCTGAAGAACTACGCCATCAGTGATGATTTCACTGCCGTGCTGATCGGTAAGTATCAAACGGGCAGCCAAGCTGAATTGTATACCATCGACACACAAGGGACCCCCTCCATTGGTCGTGTTATCAACAAGCAGGTTCTTTCCCTTTCGGCTGCTGGACGGTATTTGGCCGTGCTCACCGCCAATCGTCTGGATATCTATACTCAGGATTTGGAATTATACGCCACTTTAGAAGATACCGATGGCGCACGCAAAGTACTAATGCGCAATGATGGCACCGCCCTGCTGATCGGCAACGAAACCGCCAGCTTATACGTTCCCGATTAATGTGAGGATCAGTGTGAAAACCACACTATCATTGAATTCAAGCCCATCGCCTCGCCCTAACGGGCAACCGGCGATGATGGCAAAATCCCCCATTTCGCTGGGAGAGTTTCATTTCTATTTTTGCTGCGCGTTGCGGCGGAATGGGTGATTTTTGTGAGTTACATCATTTTTGATCTTGTTATATTAGCAATCCTTATCTTATTTGCTTTTCACGGATTACGCCGGGGTTTGATTCTATCCTTTTTCTCGCTGCTATCTGTGTTGATTGCCTTGGTTGGAGCCATTCTTTTGTCAAATCTTTGGACTCCTTCTGTTGCAGCCCGGCTGCAGCCGACCCTGCAGCCAACCGTTACATCTGCGTTAGAATCTGCATTGCCCGAAGCTGCGGTTGACACCGCATCTTCCGAGGGTTATCTGTTGCTTCTCCTGAAAGATGCCGATTTGCCTTTTGGTTTAGAGCGGTATCTGTCTGATGTTCAGGATGAAAATATCCGGGAGAACTCTGCAGAAACTTCCTGGATCGAAAGCTTATCTGCCGCCTTGTCCGGAAAACTGGCAAACACCATAGCGCAAAACGGTCTATTCGTGTTATGTTTTGTGTTGATTTTAATTCTATGGAACCTTTTAGCTCGTGCGTTGAATCTGGTCGCCAAACTACCAGGTCTGCATACGCTCAACAAGCTGGGTGGCTTTGTATTCGGTGTGCTGCGCGGCACATTGCTGTTGTTTTTCTGCGCTTGGCTTGTGCGATGGTTGTGGAATGATTTGATTCCTTCTGAGGCCATCGAACAAAGCAAACTGCTTCATTTTTTTATGACTTTCAATCCCTTAGATTATCTGGAAAAAATCTAAATCAAAAAATTCACAGCACGTTCACATTTGTATGTTATTGTGTCTGTTTGAAAGCCAATATCACACAATCGTTTCACGATTGTTCCTCAAAGGAGAAACTAAATGCAACCGACATTATGTTCCCGCTGCCGTAAAAATGTGGCGGTGGTATATATCACAAAAATCGAAAATGGCGAATCTCGTAACGAAGGTCTTTGTTTGAAATGCGCCAAAGAAATGGGTTTGAAACCTGTCGATGATATGATGCAGAAGATGGGTATCACCGATGAAGATTTGGAGACCCTGACCAACGAGATGATGGGCGCATTCGGCGGTATGGAAGGCATGGAAGGCCTGATGGCAATGTCCGAAGAAGACGGGGACGGAGACGAAGATGACGAAGGTCGTACCGCAACCTTTCCTTTCCTGAACAAACTCTTCGGCAACGGTAATCCTCCTGCCTCCGGCGAACAATCTTCTAAAAAAGACGAAAAAGCTACGAAGGGCGAAAGCAAGGGCAATAAGCGAAAGTTCCTGGAAAACTACTGCATTTCCTTGACTCAAAAAGCTGCCGAAGGTAAATTGGACAAGATTGTGGGCCGTGAGACCGAGATTGCGCGAACCATCCAGATCCTAAACCGTCGCCAAAAGAACAACCCCTGCTTGATCGGCGAACCCGGCGTAGGCAAAACCGCCATCGCGGAAGGCTTAGCCCAGAAAATCTTTACCGGTGACGTCCCCTATAAACTGCAGGACAAAGAAGTCTATCTGCTGGACCTGACCGCTCTTGTGGCCGGCACCCAGTTCCGCGGTCAGTTTGAATCCCGCATGAAAGGCCTAATCGACGAAGTCAAGAAACTGGGTAATATTATCCTGGTCATCGATGAGGTCCACAATATCGTGGGCGCCGGCGATGCCGAAGGCAGCATGAATGCCGCTAACATCCTGAAACCCGCCCTTTCCCGTGGCGAGATCCAAGTCATTGGTGCCACCACTTTAACTGAGTATCGTAAGCACATTGAGAAGGACTCCGCTTTAGAGCGCCGTTTCCAACCGGTCATGGTAGAGGAACCCTCCATCGACGAGTCCGTGGAGATCATCAAAGGTATTGCTCCCTACTACGAGAACTACCATCATGTAACCATCTCCCCTGCCATCGCGCGTCTGGCCGTCACCATGAGCGAACGCTATATCACCGATCGCTACCTGCCCGACAAGGCAATTGACTTGATCGACGAGGCCTGTTCCGATGTAAACCTGCATAATAAAGCACTGGCGCGTCTGGTATCTATTGATAAGGAATTGGCGGATCTTTCCAAGGAACGAGAAGTCGTTCTTGCTGCCACCAGCGGCAAAAATGATCAGGTCACTGAGTTGCTTCACGAGGAGGCCCAGCTCCAAAAACGCAAGGAATCCATAGAAGCTGTTATGAACCGCGCCGTTAGTGATGCAGAAGAGGAAGAGAGCGCTGAAGCACGGGTGCGCCGTCAAAACCGCCAGCAACAATTGGATTCCATCAATGCTCAGATTGCCGATTTGACTCAGCAGCGACACAAACTCCAAAACGAGGCTTCTGAAAAAGCATACCAGCGGCTCGCCTACCTGAAGAGCCAGGAAGTTCAGTTGAATGCAGAAAAAGAGGCACTGAATGCACAGGGCGCTCCCACCCTGACGGTAGAACACTTGGCCCGTGTCATCGAATTGTGGACCAAAATCCCTGCCAGCCAGATCCAGGAGCAGGAGTATGAGCGACTGGCTCGTCTGGAAGATCGCCTGAAGCAGCACATCATCGGCCAGGACGAAGCCGTCAGTGTGGTTTCTGCAGCCATCCGGCGCGGTCGCGTGGGTATTTCTGCCAAACACAAACCCGTTTCCTTTATTTTTGTCGGTTCTACCGGTGTAGGTAAAACCGAATTGGTCAAACAGCTGTCCAAAGATCTGTTCAACACCCCCGAGTCCCTGATTCGCCTGGATATGTCCGAGTTTATGGAGAAGCACAGCGTTTCCCGTATCATCGGTTCTCCTC
>CAZDXX010000026.1:0-14349 GCA_964509595.1 uncultured Oscillospiraceae bacterium | reverse complement strand
TTAATATCGATTGACCCAGCCGGAAATCAATAAGATGGGGACCAGCCACATGAGAAGGAATATCAGCATATTAAATACGGACAGGGAAACAAAGGCGGCTTGTGCGGTCAGGTAGAAGGCGAGCAGAACACCGATTACCGAACCGATGATGGCCAAGACCGAATTGACTCGAGTGGCCCAATACAGCCGCTTGGCACCCACGACAGTTTCAGACAGGGGGCCGATGCCCTCGCGGCAGAGAACGCAAACCAGAGGTAGATCATGGCCTTGATTTGGATCGGACAGTGCCCGCCGACGGGATTGCTCGGGGAACTCCATTTTTTCCGACGGCAGCTTAAAACGCTGACGGAGCATAGCGGGGATCAGGTTGAAATCCCGGGTTGCCAGGATGGGAGAGATCTTGTTGTCGATCAAGGCAGACAGGGAGGGGCGCACCGTGGCGTGCAGAGCATAACTCAGGGCAAAGATGCCGGCCAGCTCACCCTCAATCGCACAGAAGACGGCGTTTTTTACGTTCAAACCCTGGGGCATGGTCACTTCCATCATGTGCATAAATGCGGCATTTCCCACCAGAACCTGTTCGCCGCGAATGACGGCGGATGCGCCGCCTTCAAAACAGTGAAGATCTTCTGTTTTGCGATAAACGGTGCCCTGACTGCGCAGAAGTTCGTGGAAGGTGCGGTCTAAACCGCTTCCGGTGTCGCGTATCATAGTGGCGGTGACCGAAATCACCTTGTCCAGAGGATGGTTCTGGAACACTTTCACGCCATTCAGAGCGACAGAGCCGGGCGGAAACAAATCGGTGTCGGTCAACAGGATGCCGGAATTTTTAGCTTGGCGGCGGATGCCCTCCCAGCCAGCCAGGGCAGCACCTACGCCGGACAGACGGCGAGATAACAGACGAGCCGGAAGGTGGAATGCCAGTGCTCCGGACAGGGGTGTGGCCACGCAGAACATGGCAGACAGGCACCAGAAAAACAGTTCCGGACGACCTTTGCCGGCCGAGGAGATCAGAGAGAACAGAAGACAAGCGAGAATCAACAGCCCAGACATAGGACGAAATGCACGTGCGGCGCCGTCTTCCCCTTGAATCTGGCTGCCGAAGCCTTCGGTTGAGCCCGACCATTTGGTGAAAACAGAGCGGCTGTCCCATTTTGCCTCGTCCAGAGTGACCAGATACGGCGTTTTTGCAGCTGCTGCAGTGCGGCAGGAGGTGCGCAGGTTCATCTGTTTCATATACTTGCCCCAAAGTCCGAAACCCAGAGCAAGCACGGAAATCAGACTGTATGGAAGACCCTCGCGAGTATGCACCAAATTGATCGTGCAGGCATCCGCCAGCGTGGCAAGCGCAGCCAGGACGGTCAATGTATCGGTTCCCAGAGAAGTAACGCCGGAAAGAACCAAATCATAGCTGAGCGCCAAAGCTGCAACGTGAATGCCGATACAGATCCAGACTTGGATTTGTGGGACAGTCAATACAGCAGGCAGGGGAAGCTCCAATGTGCCGGATAAATGCAGATAGAGCAGCGGCAAAATAAGAAGAAATACCAAGTAACGGCGAAGCTGCAAAGAGCCAAGCCCCTTGCCGTAACGGCTTGCCAGTTCCTGTGGAGGTGTGTCCGGCCAGTCGCGTACTTTTCTGCGCCGGGGAACATAGGATTTCCATTGTTGACGGGGACGCTCTTCATCTACACCGGGCATGTAGCGCTCGGCCTTTTGCTCTTCCGGAGTGGGTTCGGCATCCTCAAACATGTGGGCGGAGTAGGCATCCGCTTTTTTCAGGATTTTGGTCAGCACGGTGTCCGGTTCCGGCTGTTTTGTTGTTTTTTTGACAGGAGTGGCACGTGCAGGCTCTGTCGGAGAAGGTTCGGCCGCCTTTTGTGTTCCGGGGAAACGGATCACTTTTTCTTCTGCCGGTTCTGTTTCAACGGTTGGCTCCGGCGGACGGCGTTTAGGAACCTGGGGAATCGGCTCCTGCGGCGCAGGTTCACGCGTAACTGGAATCTTACGCTTGGGTGCGACAACATCCCCCTCCCGCGCACGGGAAGAGGAGAACTCTGCCAGGATATCCTCCAAGGTAAAATCCTGTTCGGTTGTATTCAGATCGTCGTCCCAATTGTTTGCCATGGATCAAATCACCTGCTTATGAATGCGTTGTGAAGTTAGTTCAGTCGCTGCCTGACAGCCTCGTACAGCATGATGGCGGCAGCTGCAGATGCGTTCAGGGAGTTGAGTTTACCCTTCATGGGGATGGATACCTTAAAGTCGCAGGTTTCGGACACCAAGCGACCCATGCCGTCACCCTCGCTGCCGATCACGATGGCGGCAGCACCCTTCAGGTCGGCTTTATACAGGGAAGTATCTCCATCGGCAGCCGTACCGAAAACCCAGATACCTTCCTTCTTCAAATCCTTGAGTAGAGTGGGAATGTTGGGGACGCGGGCCACGGGCACATGGCTGACTGCACCGGCAGAGGTTTTTGCAACAATGGCAGTCAGACCGGCGGAACGGCGCTTGGGAATAATAACGCCGTGAGCGCCGGCACACTCAGCGGTACGGATGACTGCGCCCAAATTATGAGGGTCGGACAGCTCGTCGCAGACCACGATCAAAGGTGCTTCGCCCTTCTCGCGAGCGGCGTTCAAAATGTCCTCCACGGAAGCATATTCGCGGGCAGCGGTCACGGCAATGACGCCCTGATGGGAGTGGGTGACGCTGCGCTCATCCAGTTTGCGGCGGTCAGTTTCCACCACAACGATGCCTTTGCCGCGGGCAGTGGAAGCAATGTGGCCCAAGGCGGCATCGGTCTCGCCTTTGGCAAGATAAATTTTATCAATGGGAGTATTGGTGCGCAGAGCTTCCAGCACGGCATTACGTCCTTCGATGATACCGTCGGATTCTGCATCGGTATTAAATGCGTGGGGGCGTTTATCCTTCATGAACACGTCCGCCTTTCCAAATCTTTGTTTCCAAATAGTATACCACATTCCTGTTATATCTGGCAAGCAATGAGAAGCATCATCTTAACAGAAAGTTTACGGGTGTTTCCTTGCTTTTGCGGAATTGACATGGTATATTATAATGACCTTAAGTTTGCAGTATATTTTTTTCCAAAGGAGGATACTCGTTTGGCTCCCAATAATAAGAACAACCAAAATCTGAATAATCAGGACCCGAACAAAAAGAAAAAGTACACTGGGTTTATTTCCATTGTACTATGGGCTTTGATTCTGACTGTCCTGGCCAATTACTTCCTGTCTGGACTGAATTCGCAGGGAACGGTGACCGTGTACTACTCCGATTTCCGCAACGCTGTGGAAGCAAACGCTGTGGAAGTGGTGGACATGGAATCCAGCGTATTTACCTTCTACCTGCGAGACGGCTGGTCCATGACCGAGGATGGTGTACTGACCTACACGCAGTTGGAAGCGGCGGACTCGAATAATCCTGCCTCTACCGTGCTTCCGGAAGAACTCCTGGAGGAAGAGAAGACGGTTTATCAGACCGCGCCTTGGGAGGATGACGGACTGATTCCTCTGATGGACTCTATTAACAACGCTGATGAGGACGACACTAACGACATCAAGTACGGCCCCGAGGTTATTCCAGAAACGTCTTTCATCGTGGAACTGTTGTTGAGCTACGTTCTGCCCATGATCATCATGATAACTATCCTGATGCTGATTTACCGCTTTGCCTTCAGTAAGATGGGCGGCGGCGGAATGGGCGGCATTGGCGGCGTGGGCAAAGCCAATGCCAAGGTATATGTGGAAAAGAAAACCGGCGTTACATTTAAGGATGTGGCCGGTCAGGATGAGGCGAAGGAGTCCCTTCAGGAAATCATCGATATGCTTCACAACCCCCAAAAGTACACCGAAATCGGCGCTAAGCTGCCTAAGGGTGCCCTTTTGGTTGGTTCGCCCGGTACCGGTAAGACCCTGCTGGCGAAAGCTGTGGCCGGCGAGGCCGGAGTTCCCTTCTTCTCCATCAGCGGTTCTGACTTTGTGGAAATGTTTGTGGGCGTGGGTGCATCCCGTGTCCGTGACCTGTTTAAAGAAGCCGCCAAGATGGCTCCCTGTATCATCTTTATTGATGAGATCGATACCATTGGTAAGTCCCGTGATGCTTCCAGGTTCGGCGGAAACGATGAACGTGAACAGACTCTGAACCAGCTGTTGGCTGAGCTGGATGGCTTTGACCCCACCAAGGGCGTTATTGTGCTGGCTGCTACCAACCGTCCCGAGGTGTTGGATAAGGCTTTGTTGCGTCCCGGCCGTTTTGACCGCCGCATCACCGTGGATCGTCCCAATCTGGCCGGCCGTTTGGCTACTTTGCAGGTGCATACCCGTAACATCCGTCTGGCCGAAGATGTGGATTTGAATAAGATCGCTCAGGCCACTGCCGGCTGTGTGGGTGCCGATCTGGCCAACCTGGTCAACGAAGCCGCTCTGCGTGCGGTGCGCTTTGGCCGCAAAGCGGTCAATCAAAATGACCTGTTGACCGCTTTTGAGACCGTCATCGCCGGTGCTGAGAAGAAGGGCACCGTGCTGACGGAGAAAGAAAAGCGCATGATTGCTTACCACGAGGTGGGCCACGCACTGGTGGCGTCCAAGCAGAAGGACAACAGCATGCCGGTGTCCAAGATCACCATCGTACCCCATACTCAGGGTGCACTGGGCTATACCCTCCACCTGCCGGAGGAAGAAAAGTTCCTGATGACCGAGGAAGACTTGCTGGCCGAGATCCGCACCCTGCTGGCCGGCCGTGCTGCTGAGGAAGTGGTGTTCAACTCCAAGTCCTCCGGTGCCGCCAACGATATCGAGCGTGCCACCGAGATCGCCCGTAAGATGGTTGCCATGTTTGGTATGAGCGAGAAGTACGGTATGATGGGTCTGGCCTCTGTCCGCAGCCAGTATCTGGATGGCGGTTACGGTATGGACTGCGCTCAGGATACCTTTGCCGGCGTAGACGGTGAAGTTCGCGCCATCATTGACCGCTGCCACGCGGATGCTATTCAGATTTTGGAAGAAAACCGCGAGATGCTGGATAAGATCGCTGCCTACCTGTTGGAGAAGGAAACCATTACCGGTCAGGAGATGATGTGTATCATCGAAGGTAAGGACCCCGCTCTGGCTGATTATTATGGTGCTGACGAGGAAAAACGGAAAGCCGCTTTGAGAAAGGGCGACGTGGAACCTCCTGCCCGCAGTGTCCGCATGGTCAGCGAGCCGGTTGTGGCTCCGCCCATGGTAGATGAGGGACCCACGGCAGAAGAACCCAAGCAGGACGACGAGAGCAACTCTCCCGAATAAGCGTAAAAGACGGTTGGCCGAGCCAACCGTCTTTTTTCATAGAGTTAAGAATTTTGTTCTGCTTTGTAATAGCGATACGAGCCGATGACCGAACCGATGATCCATGCAGCGAACAGAAGGATGCAGGCGATCAGAGCGGAAGGGGAAGGAAGAACAACAGCGGCCAAAACGATCAACAAGCCGCACACCACGCCGCAGATGCCGCAGAAGCGGTTGCTTTTCTGCCAGACTGTGTCACTGGACAATGTCCACGTCGTGCGCAGACCGAACAGCTTATTTCGACTGATCTTGGGCATAAAGTTGCCCAAGACGATCAATACAATTCCGATCGCCACTGCGGCGATTTGGCTGACATCGGCGTTAATGTCGGCAACGGCCACGGAAGGGTCATAAACGATGGATTTCGCCATAAAGTAAATGCCCAAGGCAACGAAAAATAGTTCCATGACAATACCGACGATATGCAGAACTTTCTTTTCGGAAGCGGTCTTTACAAAGCGGGTCATCAGCAAGAAGAAACCGCCCATTAATGCTGTGGTGGCGGGCCAGAGCAGGCTTTCGTATTTGCTGCCCATTCGATCCACTACGCCGGCGGAATTGTAATGGGCAGGGATCTGATCCGGCATAAACAGCATCAGAACAGCGGTAATGATGACTGACAATATGATCAGGCCAAGAATCCATTTGCGTCCATGTTTCATCGCAGACCCTCCTTCAGGTCATTGACCCAGAGCAGAACTTCGTCCAGCACGGAAGCGTTTAGCTCATAATAAACAAATTTGCCCTCCCGCTGATCCCGAATCAGGTCAGCTTCTTTCAGCACGGTCAAGTGCTTGGATACGGCGGGGGCGGACATGGAAAAGTGTTCAGCAATCGCGCCTGCCGACAGGCGGCTTTTCTTGAGCATGTTCAGAATTTCGCGCCGGGTGGGGTCTGCCAAAGCCTTCAGTGTATTTTGAATGCTCAATTCGTCACCACCCAACAATTAACCTTTTGGTTAAATGTATTATATATTATATGTTTGTAAAATGCAACAAGGAAAATTTAACAGGGGTATCCGAATTTGGCTCGGATACCCCTGCAGTAAATTTACTCGCCTTTTTTGCCCAACTTGGTTTTGTTGCCCTTTTCGTCCATGATATAGGTGTTGTCCAAATCAGCCATCAGACTGGCCTTGATGTTAGCCACGTAGCGGCGGCGCAGTTCGGCCTGCTCGGCTTTTTCTTCTTCGGACAAGCCTTCTGTTTTAGATTTGCGGGAGAGTTCATTGATGCGGGCAATGTCTTCTTTGGTGATATAAATATTATCGCTCATACAAACCTCCATGCCGATAAGGCATTTTTGTAAAAAGATTACCTCCGGGTATGGAGGTTTTTGCCGTCATTCACGGTTGCCGCGAAAGCGGCGAGTGAACGGGCTGAAATCCAACCATATGTGCGAATTTCTCACACATATCGCTCCAATTCTGCCATGATACGGCCCTTTTTGGACTGGCCGTTGATTTGTTTCACAATGCATTTGCCGCTTCCCCGGCAGGTGATGATGTCACCCTCGCTGACCTGTCGGTCAGGTTTGGTACACTCCACATGATTTAGAGATACCCGACCCGAAGAAATGAAAGCAGATGCTTTCGAACGGGGCAGGGAAAAGGCCGATGCAGTGACGGCGTCCAGCCGCATGGTGGCAAAGGTGTCGCGAATCAGTTTAACCGTTCGTTCCGGTGGAGTCAAGCCTTCCAAAGGAATATCCACGCCGCTGACCGGATAACGGCCCACTTTTTCCAGTTGGGAGCGCACGATTTCTGCCGTTTCTGCCAGAAGAATGATTTGGCAGCGGTTTTCCTCTACCAGAAGGTCGCCAATTTTCTCGCGAGTCAGGCCTAAACCCATGATGGAACCCAACCAGTCCCGGTGGGACAGCTTGGCACCTGCGCTTGCAGTGAACTGCAGGGCGGCCAGAGGATGGTCGCCGGAGGGCCAATCTTCTTCCTCCAGCCAGTCAGGAAGAAAAACACATACGGTGCGCTCGGCCCCCTCGAAACCACCTGCAAACAGGTGACGGGGGTGGCCGGAAGCGTTGATCAGCCCCTCTACGGCCACCCGCTGAGCAGGGGAGAGAAATTGGGTGTTCGCCGGTACGCCGCGACGTTCGGCAATCTCCAGCTTGTCCAAGGCACGGGCCAGAATGAGACGGGTTTCCTCGTCACCGCCGGCACATCGGTTGAGCAGTTCGGTCTTGTTCATATAGCAGTCACCGCTTGCTGAGCATTCCACAGGTCGGCGTATTCGCCGCCTTTGGCCATCAGTTCGGCGTGTGTACCCTCTTCAACGACGCTGTTGTCATCGATAACAAGGACACGTTCGGCGGAACGAATCGTAGACAAACGGTGGGCAATGATTAGAGTTGTGCGGCCTTTGGCCAATTCGTCAAAAGCGGCCTGAATACGGTGCTCGGTCACACTGTCCAAAGCAGAAGTAGCTTCGTCCAGAATCAGAACGGGAGGATTTTTCAGGAAAATACGGGCGATGGAAATGCGCTGCTTCTGACCGCCGGAGAGCATAACGCCGCGTTCACCCACTTCGGTCTGAAAACCGTTGGGCATGGCCATAATGTCATCGTAAATCTCTGCTTTTTTTGCGGCATCGATAATTTCTTCTTCGGTTGCGTCGGGACGACCGTAGAGTATATTATCATAGACCGAGCCGGCAAATAGGAACACGTCCTGCTGAACGATGCCAATGTTTTCGCGCAAAGACTTCTGTGTAACGGAGCGAACGTCGCGGCCATCCACCAGAATGGCGCCCTCGGTCACATCGTAGAAACGGGGGATCAGCTGGCAAAGGGTGGTTTTGCCGCCCCCGGAGGGGCCGACCACGGCAACTGTCTCGCCAGGCTTGATGTGCAGAGAAACATGGGACAGGACATCCTCGCCGTCGGGATTGTAACGGAAGGTCAGGTCATTGACCTGAATATCGCCCTGAACGTTGTCCAGAACGGTTGCATCTTCAGCATCGATGATGTCAGGGTCCTCACGCATCAATTCCAGGCAACGCTTGAAGCCAGCCATGCCTTGAGTATATTGTTCCACAAACGCGGACAGCTTGCGCATGGGGGCGATGAAGGTAGAGACATACAGGTTAAAAGTGATCAGGTCAACGTAGTCCATCTTGTCCTTCATGATCCAGAAGCCGCCCAGAGCGATTACCAGTACCGGCATAAGGACAAGTGCGAAGTTCAGAACGGAATGATAGGTAGCCATAGCGTGGTAATATCCGTTTTTAGACTGACGAAACTCGTTGTTGGCCCGACGGAATTTTTCCGTCTCGGTTTTCTCGTTGGCAAAGGCTTTGGCAGTGCGCATGCCCGAAATGGAGGAACCAACCTCGCCGTTGATGATCGCCAGCTTCTTTTTGACTTCCATGGAGACGTTGTTCATCCACTTACGTAAAAAAATGGTGAACACCAGGAAAACGGGCACCACGACAAACACGGCCAGAGCCAGCTCCCACCGGATGGTCAGCATGATGATGAAGGCACCAATCAGGGTGATAAAGGAGATAAACAGATCTTCCGGACCATGATGAGCCAGTTCGGTGATCTCAAACAGGTCGCCGGTGACCCGGCTGATCAGCTGGCCGGTCTGGTTTTTATCATAAAAGCGAAAGGACAGGTTTTGCATATGGCCGAACAGGTCCCGGCGAATATCGGCCTCAATACGAACACCCAACAGGTGCCCCCAGTAAGTGACGATGTAATTAAACAGTGAATGAAGAAGATAGGCTCCCACCAGAATGGCGATGACCACGAAAAAGGCGGTGTGCTGTTTTTCCGGCAGAAGGTTCTGGAGAGAATACCGGGACAGGTAGGGGAAGAGAAGATCAATTACTGCAATCATCAGGGCACAGATCATGTCCAGGATAAACAGGCGCATGTGGGGTTTATAGTAAGAGGCGAAGACCGCCAGCGTACTTTTTTGTTTCATTTCTTCTCGGGTCATGGGAACCTCCTTGTAAATACACAACCAATAGGCTTCTTTAGTATATCTCCGGCAAAAGGATTTTGTCAATGAAGCGAAACCCGGCGCAGGAGCCTGCCTGCGCCGGGAAATAAAAATTACTCGAACTGAGAAGCGTAAAGCTTGTAATAGAAACCTCTTTGTTTCATTAGTTCTTCGTGGGTGCCCTGTTCCACCACATCGCCGTGATTGACCACAAGAATATTATCGGCGTGCTGGATGGTGGACAGTCGGTGGGCAATGGTAAAGCAGGTTTTATCGCGCATGAGGTCACGCATGGCTGTTTGAACCTGACGCTCAGTACCGGTGTCCACGTTGGAGGTGGCTTCGTCTAAAATCAGCATTTTGGAATCGTACAACATAGCGCGGGCGATGGTCAAAAGCTGTTTCTGGCCCTTGGAAATATTGCCGCCGTCCTCGCTGATCATGGTGTTGTAGCCATCAGGCAAACGCATGATGAAGGGGTGGATGTGGGCTGCCTTGGCTGCTGCAACCACTTCGTCCATGGTGGCGTTTTCCTTGCCGTAGGCAATATTATCGAAAATCGTGCCTTTGAACACCCAGGTGTCCTGTAGTACCATGGCATAAGCTCCGCGCAAGCTGGAGCGTGTGTAATCCTGGATTTCACCGTCGTCCACCAGAATCTTGCCGCCGTTGATATCGTAGAAGCGCATAAGCAGGTTGATAATGGTGGTTTTGCCGGCACCGGTGGGGCCAACGATGGCAATCAACTTGCCCGGCTGGGCGTCCAGACTCAGGTCGTGGAGGACGATCTTATCGGGAAGGTAGCCGAAGTTGACGTGCTGCAGTTCCACGTGGCCTTCCACGTGATCCAGAACTTTGGCATTCTCTATATCAGCGGATTCCTCTTCTTCGTCCAGCAGCTTGAATACACGTTCGGCTGCGGCCAGGGCGGAGAACAGCTCGTTGACGATGTTTGCAATTTCGTTGATAGGGCCGGAGAACTTTCTGGAATAGAGAACAAAAGAGGAAATCTGACCCAGGTTGACGGTGCCATACATATACAGGGTGGCTCCCAGCATGGCGATCAGGGCCAGGGAAATGTTGTTGATACAGCCCATGGTGGCACCCATAGTCATACCGTAATAGTCTGCATCGTTGTACGCATCAGCGGCATTGTGGTTGACCTTGTCAAAATTCTCACAGACCTTATCTTCGTAAGCGTAGGCCTGGATGGTTTTCTGGCCGCTGAGCATTTCCTCTGCAAAGCCATTCATGATGCCATAATTTTTCGAGCGTCTGGCGTAACGGGGCTGAGTCTTCTTGCGCATCCACATGGTGTAGCCAATGGATAGCGGAAGGGTAACAATGGCTACGACAGAGAGAATCGGAGAGATAGACAGCATCATGATTAAAGATCCGACCACGGTAACCAAACTGGTCAGAATGGAAACCACATCGGTGGCCAGACAGGTGCTGACCACATCAATGTCATAGGAAACACGGCTGATGATATCACCGGTCTGATTGCGGTCGAAATATCCCACGGGAAGACGCATGAGCTTGTTGAACACGTCACGACGCATATTGCGGCCCACCCATTTACTGACATTAACCATGATCACATTGATCAGAATGGTCAGCAGAGAAGAGCCCAGGTAAAAAATCAGCATGCGCTTGACGTAATAAAAGACTTTTTCAAAGTTGACTTTGCCTACACCGGCGGCTGCCTCGTCGATGGCGGAGCCAGCCAGGCTTGGCCCCAGCAGTGCCAGAATATTACTGAGGATACTCAGAGCGATGACGAGCAGTAAAATCCACTTGTATTCGGCAATGTAGGAGAGAATGCGGAGCAGGGCGCCCTTGGTATCCTTGGGCTTTTTCATGACGCTGCTATTCCATGCCATGGTTATGCCTCCTCTCCCATCTGTGTTTTGTAAATGTCCAGGTACTGAGGACAGGATTGCAGCAGCTCCTCATGGGTGCCTTGTCCGATGACGCGGCCTTCATCCATGACCAAAATGTGGTCCAGATTCATGATGGAACTGACACGCTGAGCCACAACAATGGAGGTAGTGTGGCTGTAATGTTCCTGAATGGCTTTGCGCAATGCGGCGTCGGTTTTGTAGTCCAGAGCGCTGGAGGAATCGTCCAAAATGAGAATGTCCGGATTGCCGGCCAGAGCGCGGGAAATCAGGATGCGCTGACGCTGACCGCCGCTGAGATTGGAACCGTGGATGGTGGCCCGGTGCTGATATTGGTCGTCATAAGCTTCCACAAATTCGGCGGCGCAGGCATCCGCGGCGGCGCTGCGCATGACCTCCTCTTCGACCTCGCGGCCGAAGGAAATATTTTCTGCCAAGGTGTCGGCAAAGATCACGTCGTTCTGGAATACCACACCAAACATCCGGTGCAGTTCATCCTTGTCGTAAGTACGTACATCCTTACCGTCCACAAAGATATGACCACGGGTAGGATCGTAAAAACGCATAAGCAGGTTGATGATGGTGGTTTTTCCGCAGCCGGTGGGGCCAATGATACCCAAACTGCCGCCTTTCTTCATGGAGAAACTGACATTTTCCAGGCTCATCTGCCGCTCTTCTCCAGCGAAGTTGGCATTGTCGTCTTTGCTGTCCTCGCCGTAACGGAAGGACACATTATCAAACAGAACATAAGCGTCGCTGTCGGTGTGGGCAGCCTGCTCTTCCGGCAGGGAGGCGAGTGTGTCTGCCTGATTGATCACGTCTGCGATACGGTTGGCGGAGGCGCTGGCCTTGGACATGACCAGGAAAACGCGGTTCAAGCCCATAATGGCGGTCAGAATCATATTAAAGTAGGTCAGGAAAGCCAGAATGACGCCAGGATCGGTGCTGCCGTTGTTGACACGGATGGCGCCGATCAGGACGACCAGAATCAGGCCGCAGTTCAGAACCAGTGTCATAAGAGGGCCGGGCAGGGACATGATGATGCTTGCCTTGCGTTCCCGGCGGGACATTTCCTCGTTGACATCGGAGAAACGGTTCATTTCATACTTTTCTTTGGAAAGAGCCTTGACCACGCGGATGCCGGTGATATTCTCGCGCATGACCCGGGTGATGTCGTCCACGCCTTGCTGTACTTTGTCATAGAGGGGAATGCCCTTGAAGGAAGCAAAGGTCACAAAAAAGATACCGAGAGGTGCCAGGATGCACAGGATAAGACTGAGTCCCACATCCATAGTCATGGTGACGATAATACCACCTAACAGCAACATGGGGGTACGGACGGCAAGTGTCTGAAAAACACGCAGAATGTCCTGCACGTTGTAAGAGTCTACCGTCATGCGGGAAGTCAGGGAAGGCAGGCCAATCTCATCGGTCTGGCTGCCGGAGAGGTTCACAGAGTGCCAGAACAAATCCCGGCGCACTTCATAGGCTGCTTTGGCAGAAACGTTGACCGCGCGACGATTACTTGTGACATTAAAGAAACGGGCTGCAAATGCCATCACAAGCATGATAGCGCCCCATAAGAAAATCCGGGTCAGATCCTTCGTGGGAGCAACATTGTCGATCAGGTGCTCCAGAACATATGGGATCAACAACTCCATAAATGTTGCGACGACTTTCAGAAGCATGGTTGCTGTGATGACCCACTTATACTTTTTTGCGTAGGAAAAAACAAACTTCAAAGTATTACCCCCTTGTCTGTGCCGGAGCAGAAAACACTGTGATTCGGTACCTAATAAATGCAGTTCAAGTATAGCACGACCTGCATAGAAAGGCAAGGTACCTGACTAAAAATTTTAACGCGGGATGACATAGGTGAAAACAAAACGGTGGACGAATGCCCACCGTTTTGCTGCAGATTTATCAGATGTACTTGACGCTGCCCTTTTTCACAAGGGGGCGTGCCATGTCGTTGTCGTAATAGCCGAAGGTCACCATTCCGATGAATTCGCCTTCGCTGTCCGGGAGGAATTGCTTTTTCAGGTTGGGCGCCGCACCGGCTGCAATGGGGGAGGTCAGCCAGTAGGAGCCAATGCCCTTTCCGTAGGCCTTCAGCAGCATATTCTGGAACGCGCTGCCGATTTGTTTTACTTCGTCCGCAAGGGCATTGCCCTGAACGGGGTAATCGGTAAATGCCATGACCACCAGCGGGGCGCGGTCCAAACTGGCAAGGAAGTCTTCGGTGTCCTTTTTCAGCTCCGGATGGCCGGGGAAACGCTCACGCAGCTTGGCGGAGAAGCCGACGACACCCTTGTGCATCCGCTCGTTCAAATCTTTCAAAACCTCGGGATCGCTGACAGCCACAAAGTGCCAGGGATTCACACCAAGGCCTTCCGGTACATAGGTGCCGGCTTCCACGATCTCTCGGATGTCCGCCTCGGGAATGGTACCCGGCACATACAGTCCGGTGTTGCCGCGGCCGTAAAGCAGTTCCTTGATCTTGCGGACATCTGCCTGGAAATTGGTATTAAAGCCAAAGTAAACCTCGCCCATGGAGAAGATATCCTCGGGGTCGTCCTTCGTTTTGATCTCCACGTGCTTTGCGCGGCAGAGCAGCAAAAGAACCAGAGAAATGGCAGCCATCGCGGCCAGTCCGAAATAAACGCCGGACCAGATATCCAGACCGCCCACCGGAAACATGAACAAGGCTACCACATAGTAACCGCAGGAGCGGCAGATACAGGCGATGGGGGTGACGATCTTGGAGACCGAGTTGAAGCTCTCAGGACCAAAAAGGGTCAGGATCATAGAGGGAATCAGCGGTGCGGGGGCGCCGTTCAGAAGGAAGGCAAACATACACAACACGATCAGGGCGGTGATATTTCCGCTGAACAGGCCCATGGCCGCATATACGATAATGGAGACGATGCAATAGAGCACAGTGGTCTTCTTGGTGCCCAGCTTCTGGTCCATAAAGGAGATGAGAAAACCGCCGACGATGCCGCCCAAAGCACCCACCGACATGATGATTCCGGCGGTATCGGGACCGACGTTTCCGCGCACCTGAATGTAGTTGATCAACTGGGCCACACAGGCAATGACCGCGCAGTTCAGCAGACCGTAAATGGCGATGACC
>CAZDXX010000025.1:0-14734 GCA_964509595.1 uncultured Oscillospiraceae bacterium | reverse complement strand
GACCATGGAGGCCCGGTGCTACGGCTTCGCCAAGCGGTTTCAGCCCTTCCTGGTCAATACGGTGGTAGGATTTATCGGGCCGGAGTATTTGTATAACTCCAAGCAGGTCATCCGCGCCGGTCTGGAAGATCACTTCATGGGCAAGCTGACCGGTATTCCGATGGGCTGCGACGCCTGCTACACCAACCACATGAAAGCCGACCAGAGCGATATCGAGGATCTGGCGGTGTTGCTGACGGCTGCCGGATGCAACTATTTTATGGGTATCCCCCACGGTGATGATGTCATGCTGAACTACCAGACCACCGGCTATCACGAAACGGCGGCCCTGCGGGAGATGTTTGGCCTGACTGCCATCCCGCCGTTCCAGACTTGGCTGGAGAAGATGGGGTTTGTGGAGAACGGCAAGCTGACCAAACGGGCCGGCGATGGTTCCATTTTGCTGGCATAAGGAGGTTGTTGGGGGCCCCACGAAACCGGACGGTTTCGTGGGGAGAGGACGAGCACCGGAATGGATGAGTCCTGCCGCTTGCGGCGGGGCGAAGAATATGGAGGTTGCGAGGACGATATGAATGACACGGAATTGCGCGCTTTGGTAGAGCGCATGGTGGCCGAACTGGCGGGACAGGCGCCCACGCCTCAGGTCAAGGCTGCCGACTATAAACCCATGGTAGGTGAAGCGGAGCATAGAGGTCAGACTGCAAGTACGGTCAGCGGGGAAAGTCTGCCCGATATTACCGAAATCGATTTGCGGCAGCAGTATTTGATTGATGAGCCGCAAAACAAAGAAGCGTTTCTGGATTTGAAGAAAAAGACTCCTGCCCGAATCGGCTTGGGCCGGGCCGGTGCGCGCTATAAGACCACTACCCAATTGCGTATGAGGGCCGACCATGCGGCCGCGCAGGACTCAGTGTTCTCCATGGTGGATGAAGAGTTTGTGAAGCGGATGGGTTTTATTCCGGTACAGACGCTGTGTCAGGACAAGGATGAATACCTGACTCGTCCTGACCGTGGACGACGGTTCGATGAGATCAACCAGAAAATCATTCGCGAGGTATTGGGGCAGCACCCCAAGGTGGTGCTGGTGGTAGGAGACGGCTTGTCTTCTGCCGCCATTGAGGCCAATGTGGCCGATTGTATCCCGGCGATTCAGGCAGGGCTGAAGGCCTATGGTTTGGAAACGGGGAAGGTGTTGTTCATCAAGTATTGCCGCGTGGGCGCGTCCGATCACATTGGCGAACTGACCGGAGCGGACGTGGTGTGCATGCTGGTGGGCGAACGGCCCGGTCTGGTGACCGCCGAATCCATGTCTGCCTATATCACCTATCAGCCCCGCATCGGTACTCCGGAGTCCGACCGCACGGTTATCTCCAATATCCATCGGCAAGGCACTTCTGCGGTGGAAGCAGGTGCCCATGTGGCGGAATTGGTCAAAACCATGCTGGATAAAAAGGCATCGGGAGTCAAGCTGGCCCAGCTGCAGAGAGGGGTAGGTGCGTAATATGACCGATGATCTTTTCAAAGTCAACGTACTGGCTACCCACACCATTGCCAATGTGTCCGAAACACTGGCAAAAAAGCTGAAGCTGCCCAAGGAATACCGATCCATCGGCATCATCACAGCGGACAGCGATGACCCCACTTACTGTGCGCTGGATGAAGCAACCAAGGACGCAGTGGTCAGCGTCGTATATGGCCGCAGTCTATACGCCGGAGCCTCCAACGCCTCCACCAAGTACGCCGGTGAGGTCATCGGAATTCTGGCCGGGCCCAACCCTTCCGAGGTTTCCTCCGGTCTGCGTACGGCGGTGGCTTTTTTGGAGTCGGGGGTAGGGTTCCATTCGGCCAACGAAGATGACAGTGTGGCCTACTTTGCCTACACAGTTTCCCGAACAGGGTCTTACCTGTCCAAGACTGCCGGAGTCAAGGAGGGAGAAGCGCTGGCCTATCTGGTGGCGCCGCCCCTGGAGGCAATGGTAGGTTTGGATGAGGCGTTGAAAGCCGCCGACGTGGAACTGGTGACGCTGTTTGAGCCGCCCACAGAAACCAACTACGGTGGTGGCCTGCTGACCGGAACCCAAAGTGCATGTAACGCAGCCTGCGCCGCCTTTGCGGCAACGGTGAAAGCGGTTGCTGCAAGACCCAGGGAGGTGTAAGCGTGGATAGAGACTTACAATCCATTCAGGAAGTTCGTGACCTGATCAAACAGGCCAGAGAAGCGCAAAAGGCTCTGGCTGCCATGGATCAGGGGCAGATCGACCGCATTACTGAAGCGGTTTCCCGGGCGGGCGCGGAACATGCCCGCCGATTGGCGGAAATGGCCGTGGAGGAAACCGGTTTTGGCATTGTAGAGCACAAGGAAATCAAAAACCGCTTTTCCTGTGTTACAGTTTACGAGGCCATCAAAGATTTAAAGACCATCGGCATCCTGAATGAGGACAAGGAACACAAGACCATTGACATTGGTGTGCCGGTGGGCATCGTGGCAGGACTGGTGCCCTCCACCAATCCAACTTCCACGATTTTTTATAAGTCCCTGATTTGCCTGAAAGCGGGCAATCCAATCATCTTTTCCCCTCACCCCAATGCGGTCAAGTGCATTGCGGCGGCAGTGGATGTGGTGGCCCGGGCAGCTGAGAGCGCAGGAGCACCTAAGGGCGCGGTTTCCTGCATCATGAATCCCACACTGGATGCCACCAATGCTCTGATGAAACATGATGACACGCGAATGATTCTGGCCACCGGCGGCGGAGCCATGGTCAAGGCAGCATATTCCAGTGGTACTCCTGCCATCGGTGTGGGTGCAGGCAACGGCCCGGCGTATATCCACAAGACTGCTGATGTGCCGAAGGCAGTCAAGCGGATTCTGGACTCCAAGACCTTTGACAACGGTACCATCTGTGCCAGTGAGCAGTCCATTATCGTGGAGCGGGCCATGGAACCCACCGTGACGGAGGAACTGAAGCGTCAAGGTGCCTATATCCTCAGTGACGAAGAGCATGCCAAGCTGTCCAAGTTTATCCTGCGCGCCAATGGCACCATGAATCCTGCCATTGTGGGCAAAAGCGTGGAAACGGTGGCCAAGCTGGCCGGATTGGCCAAGGTGCCGGCCAATGCCCGGGTGCTGGTAGCGCGAGAGACCGGCGTGGGCAGAGGGTATCCCTTCTCCAATGAAAAACTCGGCCTGATTTTGGCATACTACGTGGAGGAGGATGAAGCGGCAGTATTCCGCCGCAGTGCCGAGATTCTGGAATGGGAGGGCGCAGGCCATACCTATTCCATCCACTGCGAGGATCCTGATTTGGTGCGCCGCTTGTCCATGGTGGTGCCGGCCAGCCGCATCATGGTGAATTCGCCCTCGGCGTTGGGTGGCATTGGCGCTACCACCAACCTTTTCCCGGCCCTGACGCTGGGCTGCGGCGCGGTGGGAGGTTCCTCATCCTCCAACAACATTGGGCCGCTGGACCTGATCAATATCAAGCGAGTGGCCTGGGGTGTTCGGGAACTGGAAGACCTGAGAGGGGGTGAAGGCGCATGGACCCAGAGCCTTTGCTGCTCCAGCGAACTGATCTCGACTCTGGTACAGGAGATCTGCCGGAGGTTGCAGTAACCGTAGATGAACTGCTGAACCGTGCGCCTCCGAAACCAACAAAAAAGACGAAGAACGAAAAACAGGATACAAAACCAATCAGGAGGAATGAAAGAATGGCAAATACCAACGCACTTGGCATGGTGGAAACTCGAGGACTGGTGGGTGCTATCGAAGCAGCCGACGCTATGGTGAAGTCCGCTAATGTACAGCTGGTAGGCAAGGAACAGGTAGGCGGCGGTTTGGTGACCGTTATGGTCCGGGGTGATGTGGGTGCTGTGCAGGCGGCTACTGATGCCGGTGCGGCTGCCGCCGAAAAGGTAGGCGAGTTGATCTCTGTGCACGTGATCCCTCGCCCCCACGCTGAAGTAGATGCCATCCTGCCCCACGGAAAGGGCGACGGCAGCGCACTGTAATTGATGGCAGTGCGGCAAAAACCGGAGCACATGACGCACCTGAACCAAACGGCGCTGGTGCGCAAGGGACACCCCCGCATCCGGTTCCGAGGGATGATCGACCGTGTGGAGGCGGAGATTTTGGTGTGCCAGTACCATGCGGTGCACAGCGGACATGTGCAACTGACAATGGATCTGCAGGAAATGCTGGACTTTGTGCGGGGATTAATTCCCTGCGAGGTGTTTGGGAAACCGGTGGGGGAAATTAATCTGTGCGGATATACCGCGGACGAACTAAGGGAGCACTCGCACTACCCCGAAAAATACTACGGGCAGCCCCACTTCATGGCCAGTGTCACCGATGATCCGGCAATTCTGTTCGTAAACCGCCTGCGTACCGTGGTGCGTCAGGCGGAACTGGCGGGGTATGAAGCATTTAAGGACTATGACGGGACGGTAAAACGTCCGGATATCATTCTGGCTATGAATCGGCTGTCCTCTCTGTGCTGGATTTTGATGATCAAATTGAAGGCGGGAAAATATGAACGTAAGTGTTGATCGCCTGGCGGAGGAGATTGTCCGCCTGCTGACCATTGAGATGGAGGCCTCCGGCCGACACATTCACCTGTCGCGAGCCCATGTGGATGCTCTGTTTGGTGTGGGGTACAAGCTGACGGCAGTGAAAGAGTTATCCCAGCCCGGACAGTTTGCCTGCAAGGAACGGGTAGTCCTGGTGGGGCCAAAAGGCGAATTGAAGAACGTGGTGGTGCTCGGTCCGGAGCGAAGTGAGAGTCAGGTGGAGATCTCCCTGACCGATGCGGTGGGTTTGGGAATTGCGCCGCCTGTGCGGCAGAGCGGGGATCTGAAGAACACACCGGGCTTGACGGTACGGGTCGGAGATCGAATGATTACGTTGGATCACGGCCTGATTGCGGCCCAGCGGCATATTCACATGACGCCCGAAGATGCGCAGCGATGGGGACTTTCCGACAACCAGACGGTAAAATTGAAGACGTTTACTGCCCGGCCCCTGGTCTTTGACGATGTGGTGGTGCGTGTTTCCCCGAAATACGCCACCATGGTTCATTTGGACTACGACGAGGCCAATGCCTGCGGGTTCAAAAAGGGTGATCGGAGCATGATTATTCTGTGACGACACAGTGGCGTGGAAAGAATCTTTGGATTACCCGCTTGACGGTGGATGCCATGGGCCGACTGGTGAACTGTGCGCCGCAGGGACTGCAGGAAACCGAAGTGTTAGCCGCTTTGCTGGCAGGTGTGCGGGTCTTCGTCCTGCGAGACGGGCTTGAATACCGGCAATACCGCAGGACGGCGTCCTTTGGGATGTATCGGAGGCTCATCGTGCTGGAACGGGAATTGAGGGAGATGGGGATCATTGTTGTTAGGAACGGTGGAGGGAAACCTCTGGGCCACGAAAAAATCCCCTCGTCTGGTGGGGCAGACCTTTCTGACCGTGCGCCTGACCGGAGATGAGGAGACTTTAATCTGCGCCGACTGTGTAGGAGCCGGAGAAGGCGAGCTGGTTTTGGTGGCTACCGGCGGCGCGGCTCGCGTGGCGGCGGGGCGGGATATCCCCGTGGACGCCGCCATAGTAGGCATTGTAGACAATCATTGAAGGGGGACATGGAAATGTCCATCAACGAGATTATTATTTATGTCATGGTGGTGTTTATGGCGCTGGGCGCCATTGACCGCATCATCGGCAATCGGTTTGGGCTGGGGGAAAAGTTCGAAGAAGGTATCCTCGCCATGGGCAGTCTGGCCCTGTCTATGATCGGAATCATCTCTCTGGCGCCGGTGCTGGCCAATCTTCTGCGCCCGGTGGTGGTACCACTGTTCAATTTGGTGGGTGCCGACCCCGCTGTGTTTGCGGGCACGATTCTGGCCAACGACATGGGAGGAGCCCCTTTGGCGAAGGAACTGGCCGGCTCTGTGGAGGCGGGACAGTTCGGCGGCCTGATCGTGGGTGCCATGATGGGGCCAACTATCGTATTTACCATCCCGGTGGCGTTGGGCATTATCCGGCCTGAAGATCGGACTGCCTTGGCGCGAGGCGTGCTGGCGGGTATCATCACCATTCCTATTGGATCCTTTGTGGGTGGCCTTGTGGCTGGATTTCCGGTGCTGATGATTGTGCGCAATTTGATTCCAATTGTAGTGATTGCGCTGCTGATCGCGCTGGGCCTTTGGCTGGCACCCAATGGTATGGTCAAAGGGTTTCAGGTATTTGGCAGAATCATCATTATTATCATTACCATCGGTTTAGCAGCCGCAATCATTGAAACGCTGACCGGAATCACCGTCATCCCCGGTATGGCACCCCTGGAGGAAGGTTATTTGACGGTGGGCGGTATTGCTATCGTGCTGGCAGGCGCGTTTCCGCTGGTGCATGTGATCACCAAGGTGTTCCGAAAGCCTCTCATGAAGTTGGGGCATCTGCTGGGCATGAACGATAAAGCGGCGGCAGGCATGGTGGCGACCTTGGCAAACAACATTCCTATGTTCGGCATGATGCATGAGATGGACGAGCGGGGAAAGGTCATCAACGTAGCCTTTGCCGTGTCCGCCGCGTTTGTATTCGGCGATCATCTGGGGTTTACGGCAGGCTTTGATTCCACCATGATTTTCCCCATGATCGTGGGTAAGCTGGTGGGCGGTATTACCGCCGTTGTGGTGGCTATGTTTATTACCCGTAAGGAGGGTGCTCGTGGATAAACAGCAAATGGAAGCCCTGGTTCGGCAGATTTTATTGGAAAAGCTGGGATGTCGGTGCAGTGCGCTTTGCGGAGTGCAGAAAGTCAGTGTCCCGTCCCTGCGTACGACCGAGGCCGACCGTATGGACACGGGAAATCCGGCTGACCGGGTGTACACCCACGATTTGTTCACGTTGGAGCAGTCTCCGCGGTTGGGCGCAGGCCTGATGGAGATGGAAGACACCACATTTTCGTGGACACTGAACTATGACGAGATGGATTACGTGATTGAGGGACAATTATCCATCCTGATTGGCGGGGAGCGAGTCACCGCCGGGCCCGGTGAAGTTATTTATATCCCCAAAGGGTCATCCATTCAGTTCTCGGTGTCCGGGCGGGCACGCTTTTTGTACTTTGTGTACCCGGCTGATTGGCAAAATCAAGGGTAAGAAGAAGTCCGGCGGCATACCGCCGGACTTTTTTGCATACACTGTCCCATGCAAACAGCGAGAGGATGCGTGGCAAACATGCAAATGGCGTGGAATGAAAACCATATTTCCCTGGTGGGACTGGTGGGAGAGGCTGCAAAAGAATCCCATGAGAATCACGGCGTTACATACGTTCAATTCCCTTTGCGGGTCCGCCGCCTGTCTGGTGCGGAGGACATTCTGAATGTGGTAGCGGCAAAGTCGCTTCTGTGCCCCGGGTTGGTCGAGCCGGGTGTGCTGCTGGCTGTGGAGGGTGAGGTGCGCTCCTATAACAATCGCAGCGGTACAGGAAGTAAATTGGTCATCACGGTCTATGCCCGGGCGCTGGAAGAGGGTCGTGGTGAGCATAAAAACGAGTTGACTCTGGCTGGTGTTCTCTGCAAGCCGACCGTGGTTCGCCGAACACCCCTCGGGCGAGAGATTTGCGACATGATGCTGGCGGTCAATCGAAAATACGGGCGGGCGGACTATCTGCCCTGTATCGCCTGGGGAGGTCTGGCGGACTGGTGTGGGCAGCTGGAAGTCGGTGACGGGCTAAGGCTGAACGGACGTCTGCAGAGTCGGGAATATACCAAAGAGGAGAATGGACAAAGCACCCGACGCACGGCCTTCGAGGTATCCGTCATGACGTTGGAACCAGTGGAGTCATAAGGGGACACGGAAGTGTTTCATTGACTTGACAACCGGCCGTTTTGGGTGGATACTAAAATCAGCCCACGCTCTGATCAGAGGGCGTGGGCTGATTTCATAGTTGAAGAAGAGGGGCTCCCATGATTTCTGACGCACATTTGGATTTGGGCCTTGACTTGGTGCGCCGCCACCGAAAAGGCGAAAATCACAATCTGAAGGAATACTATGTGCCCCATTGGCAGGCCAATGGTGTGGGATTGATCGTGGCGGCCGTTTTTCTGAGCGACCGTGACACGGACGAAGAATACTATCAGGATGCCGTGGAACAGATTGACACGTTGAAATGTGAACTGACTGAAGTACAGGACGCAGCCATGCTGTGCACCAGTGGTGCCGAACTGGAACAGGCCAGAGCGCAGGGGAAAACAGCGCTGCTTCTCTCTTTGGAAGGTGCCGAACCCATAGGAGAAGATCTGGCAAAATTGGACGAGTTCTATGCCAGAGGGGTGCGTCTGCTGGGTATGTGCTGGAGCCGTGAAAATAAAGCCGGGTTTGGCGGCCGTTATGACCCGAATGGCGAAACTGACGTTTGCGGCCTGAAACCCTTTGGGAAGGAATTGGTGCGCCATGCAAACGAGCTGGGCGTGCTGATCGATGTGGCGCACCTGAATAACGCCGGCTGCGCTGATGTGGCGGAACTGAGCAAGCTGCCGTTTTTTGCGTCCCACTCCAATACCCGTGCGCTGCACCCCATGGATCGCAATCTCAGCGATGAGACCATTGCTGCTATCGCCGCATCGGGAGGCATGGTAGGCGTAAATGGATACAGCGGTTTGGTAGCGCCTACTCCCGAGGAGGCTACAGTGGCAGCACTGGCTGACCATACGGATTATCTGCGAGAGCGAATCGGTTCCGGTCGTCTGGGTCTGGGTCTTGATCTGATGATTCGCATCAGCGGCGGGAGCGATACCTTTACTTACCGCGGCGTAACGGTGGAAGCGCTTGATATTCTGCCCGATCACAGCCATGTGCCCACATTCCTGAAGGAGCTGGAGCGCCGCGGCTATACCTCGGAAGAGCAGGCCGGTATTGCAGGTGAAAACTGGTTTGCGTTCTTCCGAGATCACCTGAAATAACAAAAGATGGAGGGACTACCATGCAGCATGAGATTACGCAGGCCATACCACTATTGGATGAAAAAGGCAACCTGACTCGGCCCGGTTACGCGAAGAAGCTGCTGCCTGTTTACGATCGCAGTAAGGTTCAGGGCGGATTTGCGCGCTTGAAAGAATGGGACTACTATTATGTGGGCAATGATCGCTATGGTGTGGCGTTGACGATTGCGGACAACAGCTACATGGGTCTGGACTCGATCTCCTTTCTGTCTTTTGAAGGGGAACCCTGGCAGATTACAAAAAGCCCCATGCGTATTTTCCCTATGGGCAAGACCAATCTGCCTGGTACATCCGTAGAGGGAGTCAGTGCCATTTCCGGGAAAGGGTATTCTGTGTCCTTCTTTGTCCGGGACGGCAAGCGGGTTTTGACCGCCCACATGGATGATTTTAAGAATGGACAGGCAATCGACATTGATGTGACTCTGACTGATGAGCCGGAGGAATCCATGGTCATCTGCACTCCCTTTGAAAAAGAAGCGCATTTTTACTATAACCAGAAGATCAACTGTATGCGGGCCAGCGGCACCGTGAAACTTGGGCCGGAGCTCTACACCTTCAAGCCTGACAGCGCCTTCGGCGTACTGGACTGGGGCCGCGGGGTATGGACGTACCATAACACCTGGTACTGGGGCTCTGCTTCCGGCTTGGTGGACGGTGTGGACTTTGGCTTTAACATCGGCTATGGTTTTGGTGACACTTCAGCCGCCAGTGAGAACATGCTGTTCTACAACGGAAAGGCGCATAAGCTCAGCCAGGTCATCTTCGAAATTCCTATGAAGGATGGCAAGGAAGACTACCTGAAGCCCTGGAAATTTACCAGTGATGACGGCCGTTTTGAGATGAACTTTGCGCCGATTATCGACCGGGCATCCAACACAGATTTCAAGGTACTCAAGAGCGACCAGCATCAGGTGTTCGGCCGTTTTACCGGAACGGCGGTGTTGGATGACGGAACTCGCCTGGATGTGTGTGATCTGCTGGGTTTTGCCGAAAAAGTAGAGAACAAGTGGTAAACTGAGATTGAGGAGAGCGGAATGGGAAGAACGTCTACAAAGACAAACAAAAACATTTATCAAACGACCAGAGAGGGCCTTCAGCTTACCAGGGAGAAGGCCAGTGAACTGCTGGAAGTGATTGCACCGGAGCGGATCGAAAAAATCGAAAGCGAAAAGTCGCTGCCGCATCCCGACGAAGTTTTGATTATGGCGGATAAATACAAGATGCCGAACCTGTGCAACTACTATTGTGCGAATCAATGTCCGATTGGGCAGCAATATGTTCCTGAAATCAAAATCAAGGACCTGTCTCAGATTGTGTTGGAGATGTTGGCTTCGCTCAATTCCATGAGCAAGAAGAAGGAGCGGTTGATTGAAATCACGGCAGATGGTAAGGTTGACCGGGAGGAATTGGAAGATTTTATTTACATACAAGAGGAGTTAGAGCGGATCTCGATTACAGTGGAAACCCTTCAGCTTTGGTCGGAGAAAATGCTCGCTACCGGTGTAATCGACCCGGAACAGTATAAAGCTCATAAGGAAAAATAAAGGTGGACATGGGAACCTGCGCGTTGGCATAAACATGCTGAAGCGCCGGTTCCTATTTTTCTTGTCCAGCAAAATAAGTGCCGATAATTTTCTGAAGTTATCATTTATTTGAAACATAGGGGGCGGTACAATTAGGACACAACGAAGCAATCCGGAAGCGAGGGATTCATGTTGAACGTGCGAGAGCGAATGTTGGCGATTCGGCTGATGGAGAAAATGGAGAAGCATTCCGAGTATGTGAAATGTTTGGGCGTTGAAGTTGTTGTTTCCAATGCAGAAAAGAAAGAAACGTGCCTGTGACAGAGGCGGAAGGATAAACGGAAAAACAAATGGAGAAGGAAATTTCGATAAAAGAAAATGTTGAAGTGCGCCGCATCTGGGTCAGTGAGCAGGAGCGAATCGCATCCTTTCACGAAGTGGATGCTTACAAGCTGCAAATCATCAAAGGGCATGATGCCTATGTGAACTATCTGCAGTTTTTGCAGGAGAAGGGATTTCGCTTCCAGTAAAGCGGTTGTAACCTTTTCTTAACGATTGAGGTTGGCAAAAACTATATAATATAAACAACAGTAACATGCAGTCGAATTAATGCGGAGGGAGGTCTTGTTGTGATCCACATGTTTAATCGTGCGGAGCTGATGGTTACCTATGACTTGAGCCGACTTTACCAAGTGTGTGAGGGTCTGGCTGATGCAGGGATTGATTATATTTATCGAACCAAAGATTTAACAAGCCCTACCATGTTCAGCAGCAGAGGACACGTGGGAACGTTTGGGATAAATCATGATGCCCGTGTGGAATATAAGATTTACACCAGACGAGAGGATGTTGGCCGGGCGAGAGCCGTGCTGTAACTGGGGCGAGGTGAGCGAATTGAAGCTTTATATCAAGCAAAAAGTATTTTCCTGGGCGGATAAGTTCACCGTAAAAGATGCCAGCGGGCAGGATCGTTACTATGTGGAAGGCGAGCTGTTTACCTGGGGCAAGAAGCTCCATGTTTATGATATGAGCGGAAACGAAGCGGCATTGATTCAGCAGAAGACATTCAGCTTTATGCCCACGTACTTTGTGTTTGTTAACGGCCGACAGGCGGCTGAAATCGTAAAGGAGTTTTCGTTCTTTGTGCCAAAATACCGTGTGGAAGGACCCGGTTGGGAGGTCAGCGGCCATATCATGGCGCATGACTACGAAATCACCCAAGCCGACCGCACGATCGTGACCATCTGCAAAGAATGGATGACCTGGGGTGACAGCTATGAACTGGATGTTGTGAACCCCAATGATGAAGTGCTGGCTCTGGCGGTGGTGCTGACCATCGACTGTGTGATTGCGGCGTCCAATGACTAAGGGGGTGGTTGCATGAAACGCTTTTTGATACTTTGCATGACCATGTGTTTCGTGTTCCTTGCCGCATGCGCAGGAAGTTCGGGTGACCCCAATGTCTACGATGTGGAATATGAAGGAAAAACTTACACGGTGGATCAGAACAACCGGACGATCACCTTTGACGGCCATGTGTGTCAGTTTGAGGTGTCCGGAAGCGGAAGCAACATGAGATTTAAAGTGACCTATCCGAATGGCGCTACTTATTCCGGAAGCGGTTGGGCGGGCAGCCACAGCGACGATTACGACCCGGAGCGCTATGTGTCTGGTGACACGCTCTGGTCGGTTCTGGAACAGGGACGTCCCGGGGCACAGAAAAATTCCGGGCATTGGTTTATCGGTCTGCTGTTGGCGGGGTTAGGCGTTTTTCAGACCTGTTCCCCTCGCACGTCCTGGTACATCAGCCACGGCTGGCGTTACAAAGACGCGGAACCATCTGAGTTGGCTCTAGGGTTGGGACGTATGGGTGGTATTATCCTAATTATTGCCGGTGTGATTTGCTTCTTTGTGTAAGCATAAATTATATAGAGGAATTTAGGAGGTAAGTATGGAAGTTTTGTTGAAAATTGTCCCCGTCTTGGCAGTGATCGTGCTGCTCATTATCATCGTCTGTATCGGCTATGTCAAATCACCCCCTGATACTGCGTACATCATTTCCGGTTTTCGTAAGCCCCGCATCCTGATCGGTAAGGCCGGCATCCGAATTCCCTTCCTGGAGCGTCTGGACAAGCTGTCTCTGAAGATGTTCTCTGTGGACGTGAAGACCACCGATTTCGTGCCCAACGCCGAGTACATCAACGTGAAGGTCGATGCCACGGTGAAGATTCGCATTGGCCAGAGCGAAGAAATGATGACCCTTGCCTCCAAGTTCTTCCTGAACGAGAGCGAGGATATGATTATCCGCCGCGTGCAGGATACGCTGGAAGGCAACATGCGTGAGATCGTCGGCCAGATGCGTCTGGAGGAAATGGTCACCGACCGCAAGGCCTTTGGCGAGCGAGTGCAGGAAAACGCCATCCCCGATCTGGAGAAGATGGGCTTGGAAATGATCTCCTTTAACGTCCAGTCCTTTTCCGACCAAAACAATGTCATTGAGGACTTGGGTATTGACAACATCTCCCAAATCAAGAAGGGTGCCGCGGTTGCCAAGGCTCAGGCCGAGCGCGATATCGCCATTGCCCAGGCTCAGGCTGCCAAGGAGTCCAACGACGCCAAGGTTCAGTCCGAGATGGAGATCGCTGAAAAGCAGACCTCTCTGGCCATCCGCCAGGCTGAGCTGAAGCAGCAGTCCGACATCAAGAAGGCTGAGGCTGACGCGGCCTACTCTATCCAGGAGCAGGAGCAGCGTAAGTCCATTGAGGTCACCTCTGCCAATGCCGATATCGCCCGCGCTGAGCGTACCGCCGAGCTGAAGTCAAAAGAAGTGGAAGTGACCAAGCAGACTCTGGATGCAGAGATCCGTGCCAAGGCGGATGCCCAGCGCTACGCCGCTGAGCAGGAAGCCGAGGCCGAGTTGTACCGCCGTACCAAAGAAGCGGAAGCGAAGATGATCGAGCGTCAGCGTGAGGCAGAAGGTATCCGTGTCGTCGGTGAAGCCGAAGCTGAAGCTATCCGTCTGAAGGCTCTGGCTGAGGCAGAGGGTATTGATAAGAAGGCTGAGGCCATGAAGAAATACGGCGAGGCCGCTGTGATCGAGATGATCATGGCCGCCCTGCCCGAAATTGCCAAGAACGTGGCTGAGCCTCTGAGCAAGGTCGATAAGATTACCATGTACGGTGAAGGGAACAGTGCCAAGCTTCTGTCTGACATCGTCAATGGTACCACTCAGGTCACCGAAGGTATCAGTGCCGGTATGGGCATTGATATTAAGAGCCTGATCATGGGTGCACTGGGAGGAAAGCTTGCCGCCGATAACGAGGCTCCGGTCATTGTAGTTCCTCCGCAGCAGAATGTGGATGAAGGGCAGAAGCCGGAAGCATAACTGTGCAGCCGCATATGCCAAACAAAAAGCCGCCCGGACTACTCCGGGCGGTTTTTATATTTGGCACGCCTGAAGGAATTCGAATCCCCGACCTTCCGCTTAGGAGGCGGACGCTCTATCCAGCTGAGCTACAGGCGCATATGAGAATGGGCGCATGAAAAGGCGCTCATTCATTTTAGCCGATTGAAGGGAGGTTGTCAATGTGGTATACTTTCACTGCTGCTAATGTTCAGACAAAAACCGGAGGTACTGCCGATATGGAAAAAACCAATGTGATGCGCGTTCTCGATCAGAAGAAAATTGCGTATACACCGCATTTTTATGATCCGGATACGGTAGATGGTATGTCCGTTGCCGCATTTTCCGGGAAAGATCCTTCCGTAGTATTTAAAACGCTGGTGACGGTGGGCGCTACGAAACGAAACTATGTGTTTGTTATACCGGTGTGTCGGGAGTTGGATTTAAAAAAGGCCGCCAAGGCAGTGGGGGAGAAGTCTGTTGCCATGATTCGTCAGGCTGAATTGCTGCCTTTGACCGGTTATATTCATGGTGGCTGTTCGCCGGTTGGCATGAAGAAGCAGTTCAAAACCATCATTGATGACAGTGCGCAGGATTTGCCTGCCATGTTGGTCAGTGCCGGAAGAGTCGGGGCGCAGGTGGAAGTAGCTCCTGCGGATTTGGCAAAATTGGTGCGGGCAGAGTTCGTTTTTGTCACAACAGAAGGATAAAACAGTTGCATTTTTAAAATGATAGCGATACAATAAATATTTGGTTTAAGACTATTGTTAAAAATCCTTTCATATAAGGTGATAAGAATATGCAGAATGAAAAGTTG
>CAZDXX010000024.1:0-14774 GCA_964509595.1 uncultured Oscillospiraceae bacterium | reverse complement strand
ACCGGACGACCCGGGCGAGCGCAGCGGTCAAAGAAATTGCCATGTTCCGCTTCCAACACTTGCCAATTCGGTGTGGCTATATTATAATGCAAGTAGTGTGTTTCTGGTATTGAAACATTTTCACTGCGTTCATTTCTGTTTTTCTAATGCGAATGAGGTAGGTTTATGGCAGTTAATCTGGAATATTACCGCACTTTTTATTATGTTGCCGCACTGGGCAGCATGGGGAAAGCAGCAGAAGCGATGCAGCTGACTCCGCCAACGATTACAAAAACGATTCAGGCGCTGGAACGGCAGCTGAATTGCCAGTTGTTTGCACGTACATCAAAGGGTGTAAGGTTGACAAGTGCCGGCGAAATGCTTTATGCAAGAGTCAAGCCGGGGCTTTTTCTCCTTGATTCCGGAGAGCTTGAGGTCAATCAGTTTAATGCCTTGGAAGGTGGATCGGTTCGAATCGGTGTCAGCGAATCAGCAGTATTCAATTCTGTTGTTTCTGCGGCCATTGCAACGTTCTGCACACGATATCCGAAAGTCAAGCTTACCTTAAAATATCAGTCAGGGGAGAAAATGAATTCGGCCATCCAAGCGGGGGATATCGACTTTGCGATTTTCAGCATTTCAGATGAGAGTAATTTGGACGGGCTGATGCTGCACGAAATCGCTGCTTCGGATAATGTTCCCGTTGTGGGATGTAAATACAGAGATTACATCGGGAGAAAAGTAAGTCTGGCAGAACTGACCGAGCTTCCCCTGGTTTTTGTAGAGTCCGGGTTCAGTATTCAGTCACACTATAGTGCGCTTTATAAAGCGCACGGTCTTGAGTTTTCACCGGTCATAGAGATGCCGACCCTCGATATGCAGGTGCGGGCGGTCAAACTTGGTCTCGGGTATAGTTTTGTTCCGCGGGATCTTATCAAACATCATCTTGAGGAAGGGTCAATTCTTGTTGTGGACTTGAAGGAAGAGAGGGTGTTCCGGCGCACTGCCTGTCTTCTGACCGGCAAGGAGATTCCGTTAAGCCGCGCGGCACAAGTGTTTGTAGATATTTTGCTTGAAACGGCCAGGCTTCGGGCAGATGCTTCGTCCGAAATCGGCAAATAATTAAAAATAGGGAGGAAGAGCAATGCCTTTCAGAGATACAAAAAGAAGACCGGAGTCTCAGCGCTGCACACAAAATCGAGGAATCGAAAACGACCTTGCGATTCATCGTGTTTATCAGGTCGAACCGATCGATGTTTCCAGTTGGGCATATATGAGGGCGCTTCGTCAACTCGGGGCCACAAAAAAGGTGTACCCGGTCAACCCCTACGTGGAAGTGTATCAATTTCAGCCTAACATCTATGGCCTTTTGACTGAGAGTTCCGATGGTATGGGCGATCCCTGGATGTATCTGATCATCGGACCTGAAAAAGCCATGCTGATCGACACCGGATTTGGTATCGGTGATTTGAAATCCCTGTGCATGGAGTTGTGCGGTGGGAAGGAACTGATCGTGGTCAACACGCATGGACATCCCGACCACGCTTATGGAAATGCCCAGTTTGAACGGGTCTATTGCCATGAGTACAATGTGAGAGAGCTTGAGCAGCAAAATGAGCATACATGGGATTATTTGTTTGAGGACGGAAACCGTTCGGGTATGCCGATTTGGGCCGAATTCCGGGAAGAGGACATTGTACCCTATAAGAAATATGAAATCGTCGGTTGTCCGGATGGATACATATTTAACTTGGGCGATGGATACGAAGTGGAGCTCGTTCACTTGGGCGGACACAGCGCCGGAAGCTGCGGCTATCTGGATAAGCGCTCCCACAGTTTCTTTGCGGGAGATGACATCATAAACATGCGTGTTGGAATCCTCGGTGCACGAGAGGATGAGCCGCACCCGGAGATGTGCACGGTTTCTGCGCTGCGTAATGGGTTGGAGAGATTGGCGAAACAGATCGATGAGATCGATCATGTCTATTCCGGGCACTTTGTGACCGATCTTGAGAATACCGCCATTTTAAATACGCTGGATGCCTGTAATGCGATTTGTGAAGATCCAATCGGAAACAGTACTTATTGCAAAGACGGTCCCAGGGGCAAACAGTATTTCCGATTCGTAGAGGGACTGGGTGTTATTTCCTATCAGGAAAGCAGTGTGTAAAACTGTGCAGTTGAGCGATAGGAAAGGGGAGAACGTATAGTGAGTCAAAAATATGGCATCAACAGCGGCGTGGCTGATCCGAAAAGTATCGTTTCCGGTGAGAACTATCGGTTTACGGTGCTGACAGAACAGCTGATCCGCATGGAATACAGTCCAAAAGGAGAGTTTGTGGACGAGCAGACGCAGATCGTGCTGAACCGTCAGTTTCCGGTGCCCGAATTCTCCGTCAAGGATGAGCCGGACAAGCTGGAGATCGTGACCAAGTATCTGATCGTCACCTACGATAAAAAGCCGTTTTCCTCGAACGGCCTGACGGTGCAGATGCGATCCAACCCCTATCTGAGAAAGACCGGAATCTGGTTTTACGGTGATATGGACTTTGCGCGTATGGGCAACCTGAAAGGGACGGCTTCCACGTTGGATAATACCGTGGGTGATTGCTATTACCGGGATTCCGCCGATGAGACCAAAGTCTGGGGTGAACCGGACAAGCCCGTTGAACTTTGCGATGGCCTGCTGTCCAAGAACGGTTTTACCGTGTTTGATGACTCCGGATCCCTCTTGTTCCAACCGGATGGCTGGGTAAAGCCTGCGCCGGAGGATCATACAGACGTATACTTCATGTGCTGTGGCCGGGATTACCGCGGAACGCTCGATTTGTTCTTCCGCCTGTCCGGCAAAACGCCCATGCTGCCCCGTTGGGCGCTGGGCAACTGGTGGAGCCGCTATTACAGCTACACACAGGAAGAGTATATGGCACTGATGGACCGCTTTGAGGAGGAAAAACTCCCGATCTCAGTGGCTATTCAGGACATGGGATGGCACTACGTGGACATTGATCCGAAGTACGGCAAGGGCTGGACGGGCTATACCTGGAATAAGGAGCTATTCCCGGACCCTGCCGGTATGATGAAAGAACTTCATGAGAGAGGTATGCACGTGTCCCTGAATGTCCATCCTGCCGACGGTGTGCGTGCCCATGAGGAGGCTTACCCGGCTATGGCTGAGGAGTTGGGAGTGGACGCCAAACAGGAAATTCCCATCCCCTTTGATGTGACTGACCGCAAGTTTATGGAAGCCTATTTCAAATATCTGCACCATCCCAACGAGGAGATGGGAGTAGATTTCTGGTGGATGGATTGGCAGCAGGGCTCCAACACCCGTGTGCCGGGGTATGACCCTCTGTGGATGCTCAACCACTATCACTATGTGGACAACGGCCGAAATGGTAAGCGTGCCATGGACTTCAGCCGCTTTTCGGGGCTTGGCAGTCAGCGCTATCCCATCGGCTTCTCCGGCAGCACCTTTATCACCTGGGAGTCCCTGGACTATCAGCCCTATTTCACCGCCACGGCATCCAACGTGGGCTATGGCTGGTGGAGCCACGATATCGGCGGACACCGCAACGGCTACCGGGAAGATGAGCTGACCACCCGCTGGGTGCAGTTTGGTGTGTTTTCTCCTATCATGCGCCTGCACAGCTCCAATGAAGTGTTTACCGGCAAGGAGCCTTGGAAATTCTGCGCCGATGCCGAGCGAACCATGCGCCGGTTCCTGTCTCTGCGCCATCAGCTGGTGCCATATACTTACACCATGAATGAACGCTTCTACCGGGAAAACCAGCCTCTGGTGCAGCCTATGTACTACGAGTGGCCTAAGGAAGAGGAGGCCTATAAATATAAAAACGAATACTTCTTCGGGTCTGAACTGATCGTGAATCCGATTACCGGACGAACCGCTCCTGTGACCCGCATGGGCAGTGTCAAAACCTGGCTGCCGGAGGGAGTTTGGTTTGATTTCTTTACCGGTATGCGCTATCAGGGAGACAAGACATTGATTCTTCATCGTCCGTTGGATACGATTCCGGTGTTGGCCAAGGCCGGCGGCATTGTCCCCATGCAGGGAGCGGATGAATTGTCCTGCCGGACGGATAATCCCAAGCACATGGAGATCTGTGCCTTCATGGGTGCCGATGGCAGCTTCACCCTGTACGAGGATGACGGCGTTTCCATGGACTATGAGACAGGCGCTGTGGTCCACACGGAAATGAAGGTGCTTTGGAATGAGCGCAAGGGTTTTGCGATTTGCCCTGCGAAGGGAGAATTGCCGCTGATTCCCGAGAAACGCGATTATACGATCCGTTTATTCGGTATTGCCGCCGATGACCTGGTGCAAGTTCTGGAAGATGACACGCAGATCGCTTCGGAAACCGAGTATGACGCTGTGCGCCATGTGCTGAGTGTGGAAGTCAAGAGATGCGATGTGTGCAAAGAACTGTCCATTTGCCTTCGTGATGAAGCAGAACTCTGTGAGAACGATTTGGCTGCCGCCGGCTATGAGATCATCAACCGCGCTCAGGCGCCCTTTGCCACCAAGGAGAAATTGTACAAGCTTCTCTGCAGCGGCAAGCGGAAGGAGAACATCCTTGCCACAGTGGAATCTATGTATATGGACGAGGATTTCAAGAGTGCCATCCGCGAATTGCTGCTCGCGTAAATTTATATGACCCAAAGTGCCGATGTAAACTTACTGTTTTACATCGGCGCTTTTTGGGAAAGGCAGAAAAGCTGCCCCGGCGTTCTTGCTAAAATTGCCAAATAGTGCTATAATTTTATTCATGGATTTTTTGCAGATTCCTTTGCGATCATCGGAGTAATAAGGGAACAGCAAAAAGGGGACACATTGTTTACGGAGGGTACAGCCATGGCGCAAGCAAAAGGGCGCACCTTGGATATGACAAATGGCAAGATTCTGCCGCTGATGCTGCAGTTTGCCATTCCGGTCATGTTGGGGCACCTGTTTCAAAATCTATACAATCTGGTGGATATGACCATTGCCGGGTATGCTATTGGAGACCATGCCATTGCGGCGATTTCAGCTTCTCATGCACTGATCATGCTGATCAATGCAACGGCAATGGGATTTAACACCGGAAATGCCATTTTGGTCTCGCAGGCCTTTGGTGCCGGAGACCTGCCTCGAGCCAGGCGCAGTTTCGCCGGTGTGGCGGAACTCTGCGCCATACTGGCTGTTTTAGCCACCGCCATACTGCTGCTGACGATCGATCCGCTGCTGCGGCTTGTGAAGACCCCGACCGAACTGATGGCGGATGCAAAGAGCTATGTAGTCATTCTGATCATCGGTTTGATTGCCACGATGGCATACAATATGCTGGCCGGCATCTTCCGCGCTGTGGGCAATTCCCGCATTCCGCTGGTATTTCTGATCATTTCTTCTTTGCTGAATGTGGTGTTGGATATTCTGTTTATGGTACCCTTCCAAATGGGTGTGGTCGGTGCAGCTCTGGCTACCGTGTTGGCACAGTTTATTTCAGTGGTGCTCTCCGGGGTATATCTTTACGTCAATTACCCCTGGCTGCGTTGGAAAAAGGAAGATTTCCAACATAATGGCGGGCTGCTGAGGGATATGCTGCCCATGGGTATTTCCATTGCCGTGTCCAACTCGCTGTTTGCGATCGGTGACATTGCCGTACAGGGTGCCGTCAATAGTCTGGGTTCTGAGGCGATCATAGCGCAGGCGGCAGGTAATAAGATCAAGAGTTTCTGCATCACGCCGTCCATTGGTATGGCCAATACCTGCTCGGCCTTTGCGGCGCAGAACTACGGCGCGGGAAAGTACGAGCGCATTACCAAGGGACTGCATACGGCTACGCTGTTTAATATTGTTTGTAATGTATTTACTTACGCCGTGGTGTTCTTCTTTGGCGCTCCGCTGATTCGCTTTATTACCAATACAGACAGTGCACAGGTGGTGGCAGACGGCCAACTGCTGCTGCGAATCGTATGTGCGTTCATTTTTACCCAGACTATCGTTATGGTTTACCGTATGTCCTTGTCCAGCATGAAGTGCAAGGTGATCCCTATCATTGGAACCGCGGTGGAATTGGTGAGCCGCTGCTTCAGCGCATGGGTGCTGACCCCGGTTTTGGGCTTTCTGGGCATCTGCTTCGCAGAACCGCTCTCTTGGGTGGTCAGCGGTGCGGTCATGGTAGTTTGTTATATTTTTGTGATTCGTAAATTGCGACGTAAGGCGCCTGTATCGGGAGGAAACGTGGTATGATTTCTTTTCGGAAATTTGCGGTTCTCCCCACCGGGGAGTGTGTTCATCTGTATCGCATCGAAAATTGCAAAGGTGAGTATGTGGAGCTGTTGAGCTACGGTGCAGCAATTTACTCGATTTGCGTTGAAGATCGGGATGGAAAGATCGATGACATCGTCTTAGGCGCGCCTGAAGGCGGTGATCTGACTGCCTGCCGCGTTTTGGGCAGTACCATCGGCCGATGTGCCAACCGTATTGCTCACGGGCGTTATGAAGTCGATGGAACGATTTATCAGCTGGAACAAAACGCAAAAGGTCACTTCCTTCATGGAGCCAGTGGAAATTACGCCAAGAAAGTGTTTGCTGCCGATGTCAGTGACGAGAGCAATACCGTCACCTTTTCTTATCTGGATCAGGGCGAAGGCGGCTTTGACAGCACGGTACAGGTCGAAGTGTCCTATACCTTTGACAATGACAGTGTTCTGACCATGACCACACGCATGACTCCGGACGGAACTACGGTCCTGAACCCGACCAACCACGCATATTTCAATCTTGGTGTTTCGGACGTTCGCCAGCTGCATTTGACACTGCGGGCCGGCTATCGTGTCAGTCGAGATGAAGAAGGTTTACCCGATGGAGGGAAAATCGCTGTGCGCGGCACTTCCGCCGACTTTACCGAAGGACGTACCATTCTGGATGCCATGGAACACGATTGCACGGGGTATTTCACGGATCCGACGCCTCAATATGATGAGTTTTATATTCTGGATCAAAACCCTGCTGTTCCCGCAGCTGAACTTTATTGTCCGGAAAACGGACGCATGATGCAGATCGTGACTGACATGCCGTCCATGGTGTTGTTTGCAGTGGATCGCAATAAGGCCGAACCCGGAAAAAACGGGAAAACCTACTTGGGCTATTGTGCTGTATGTCTGGAACCCGGATTCACACCCAACGCGGTGAATTGCCCGCAGTATGCTTCTCCGGTTTTTCGAAAAGGGGAAACGCTTTGCTCTGTCACGAAGTATATCTTTAAAACCAATTGAAAAGTGCTGCAGTGACGGTAGTTCAGTAAATGTAAAGTAAAAAAACTTAAGCCTCTGATTTCCGCTTTTTGGGGGAAATCGGAGGCTTTTTGAGTACAGAAAATCACTGGTGATGTATGCTTGCATGTGATTCCCCAATATGGTGTTCACATTTTGTTGGCCTGTCTTGAAAAAACTCTTCAAAAGAGGAATTTCTTATGGTATACTCTTAAATAATGTGGGAGGTGGAAGAATGAAACCGATTATCAAATGGCCGGGAGGCAAATCGCGGGAGATCGATCAGATCAAAGCGTTGATTCCTCAATACAAGCGCTATGTGGAGCCTTTCTTCGGCGGTGGTGCGCTGTTCTTTCACCTGATGCCGGAGGCTGCGGCGATCAACGACATCTCTGCACAGTTGATGGACTTCTATCGGCTGATCAAGGTGCAGGATCCACAGCTGCATAAACTGCTGCTGTGCTACGATAAAAGCTTTCGACAGTTGATTTCTGCCTGCGAGGCCGAAAGCCGTGCGCTGCTTGAGTTGTTCTTCCAACTCAAGTATGGCGTGATCGATGCAAATGGACTTGACACGGCACTGGAGAGCTTGATTCCGCAGTTGGCTGATCGGCTCGGTACCGAGTTTAGTGAAACCCTGTTGCTGAACAGAGGAGACTTTGAGCAGCTTCTTCGCAAGATGGCAAAGGATAAGTATGTCCGCACGGTGAAGAATGATGCCAAGCGAACCTTTTCGGTAGAAGATCTGTGTGAAAATCTGATCACAGGATTTACAAGCGGATATTACATGTATTTCCGCAAGGTATACAATGATATTTCTCTGGGGCGGGTCGATGATTGCAGCGATTCCTACCGGGTGGCGAACTTCTATTTTATTCGCGAGTACTGCTACGGTTCCATGTTCCGTTACAATGCCCGCGGTGAATTCAATATCCCATACGGCGGCATGTCCTACAACCGAAAGGATATGGCAAGCAAGATCGAGAACATGTTCAATCGTGAAATCGGTGCGGTATTTGCCAACACGGAGATCCACTGTACCGACTTTGAGGAGTTTGTGGAAAGCATCAATCTGACTGAAGATGATTTTATGTTCCTGGATCCGCCGTATGACACGGACTTCTCCGATTACGAGGGCAAGGATTTCACCCATTCCGATCAGGCCCGATTGGCAGAGACTCTGCGGAAAACGCCTGCCAAATTCATTCTGGTGATCAAGAACACGGAGTTTATTCACAGTTTGTATGAGAAGGACTTTAATGTTCTGAGTTTTGATAAGCAGTATACTTACAATGTCCGCAGCCGAAACGACAGAGGAACGGAACATCTGATTATTACAAACCTCCCGGTTGAATAAGCCCGGGAGGTTTGTTGCGCCGTCTTGCAATCTGGGTTTGCTTAAAGTAAAATAAAAACCACTAAGTGTTGGCAGGTGTTTTCTGTGAATTACCGCTTGGATAAATACGGGAACCAAGTTTCTACTTTGGGTTACGGCTGTATGCGCTTTACCCAGACGATGGGCAAGATCGATCTGGACAAGGCGGAGAAGGAGATCATGACGGCCTTTCATGCAGGGGTCAACTATTATGACACAGCCTATATCTATCCGGGAAGTGAGGCGGCACTGGGAGAGATCTTGGAGCGTTCGGGTATCCGAGAGAAAATCTATATTGCCACCAAGCTTCCTCATTATCTGGTGCGCAATGCAGAGGCGCCGGAGAAGATCTTTGCCGAGCAATGCAAACGTCTGCGTACGGATTATATTGACTACTATCTGATGCACATGCTGACCGATATAAATGCATGGGAACGCATGAAATCTCTCGGTATCCTCGAGTGGTTGGAAGAGAAGAAGGCCTGCGGTGCGATTCGTCAGGTTGGTTTTTCTTATCACGGCAACACAGAGATGTTCTGTAAGCTGGTGGATGCCTACGATTGGGATTTCTGCCAGATTCAGTATAACTACATGGACGAACATTCCCAGGCAGGCCGAAGAGGTTTACAGTACGCGAACCAGAAGGGTTTGCCGGTGTTTATCATGGAGCCTTTGCGAGGCGGAAAGCTGGTCAACCGTCTACCTGAGGAGGCCAAGAACATCTTTGCGGAGCATCCGCTGCGGTACACGCCGGTTCAGTGGGCACTGCGCTGGCTGTGGAATCAGCCGGAAGTGACCTGCGTTCTTTCCGGCATGAACTCTGAGGAAATGGTGCTCGACAACGTCCAAACCGCATCCACAGCGAAAGAGGGTGAACTGGGAGAGGCAGAAGAAGACCTGCTCCGCCGCGTGGTGGCAGCCATCAATGCCAAGATGAAGGTGGGCTGTACCGGCTGCGGTTACTGTATGCCTTGCCCCAAGGGCGTGGATATCCCCGGCACCTTCGCGGCGTATAACCGTCGCTATTCGGAAGGTTGGTTCCCGGCACTGAAGGAATATTTCATGTGTACTGCGCTGAGAGGAAAGTCCACGGCTGCGTCCAACTGCGTGGGCTGCGGCAAGTGTGAGACCCATTGCCCACAGGGGATCCATATTCGTGATGAACTGAAAAACGCTTCGAAAGAATTGGAAGTCCCCGTGTATAAGATCGCCCGGAAGCTAAACGAAAAATTGAAACTGTTCTAAGGTGTTTAAGGAGGAGTTGCAGATGGCAGCAGAAGTTTTTTTCACAAAAACGATCACGCCGGAAAAGGTGTTGGAACTGTATAAGCTGGTAGGGGAGCAGCTACCCGGAAAGGTGGCGGTCAAGCTTCACTCCGGCGAGAAGGGCAATCAGAACTTCCTGAAGCCTGACTTCTGGAAGCCCATGATCGACCATGTGAACGGCACTGTGGTAGAATGCAATACCGCATATGAGGGCGAGCGCAATGAGACCGGCAAGCATGTCAAGCTGATGGCAGACCACGGCTGGTCGGAACACTTTGATGTGGATATTTTGGATGGGGAAGGTCCGGATTTGAAGTTGGATATCCCTGACGGAAAAATCATTAAGGAGAACTATGTCGGCAAGAACCTTGTAAACTACGACTCCATGCTGGTCCTGTCCCACTTTAAGGGACACCCCATGGGTGGCTACGGCGGTGCCCTGAAGCAGTTGTCCATCGGCGTGGCATCTTCCTATGGAAAGGCTTACATTCATGGTGCGGGTGAGCCTGAGAAAATCTGGACTGCTGAGCATGATCTGTTCCTGGAGTCTATGGCTGATGCAGCCGGCTCGGTGGTGAATTACTTCGGTGGTAAGCTGGTCTACATCAACGTTATGATGAATATGAGCGTGGATTGTGACTGCTGTGCCGTGGCGGAGGATCCCTGTATCGCCGATATCGGCATCCTGGCGTCCACTGATCCCATTGCGATCGATCAGGCTTGTATTGACCTGGTCTATGCCTGCAGTGACCCGGGCAAGCCTCATCTGATCGAGCGCATTGAGAGCCGTAACGGCGTGCACACCATTGAAGCGGCCGCAGCATTGGGTTATGGAGAGAGAGAGTATCGGCTGATCGAAGTGGAGTAAAAAGAGAGAAGGAACGTTTCTGTGGCAAATAGAAAGACAAAAAATGCAACGATGCTGGATGGACCGTTGCTGAAAAGCATTATTATCTATACGATACCGATCATTCTTACAGGTATTCTGCAGCTGTTGTTTAATGCAGCAGACCTTGTGGTAGTGGGACGCTTTTGCGGAGAAATTTCAGTTGCGGCAGTGGGAAATGCCGGTACGATCACCACACTGATCGTCAACCTGTTCATCGGTTTTTCGGTGGGTACCGGTGTTGCGGTGGCACAGGCGCTGGGAGCCGGAAAAGCGGATGCGGTACACCGTGCAGTGCATACGGCGCTTCCTGCGGCCGTTGTCAGCGGCCTGATCATTATGATCGTGGGTTTCATATGCTCGGAGCCTCTGCTGCGATTGATGGATACCCCTGAGAGCGTGCTGCCGCTGTCGGATGTATATATGAAGATCTACTTTGCCGGTACGATTTTTATGATGGTATATAACTTCTGCGCCGCCATTCTGCGCGCAGCCGGCGATACCAAGTCGCCGCTGATTTTCCTGACAGTGGCAGGCGTGATCAATGTTATATTGAACGTGTTTTTTGTTACGGTATTCCATATGAACGTAGCCGGCGTAGCGCTGGCAACCACGATCTCTCAGGGTGTATCGGCAGTCTTGGTCGTTATTGTGCTGATGCGCAGAACGGATGCATGCAAATTGTATTTGTCCAAAATTCGCTTTTATAAAGCGGAGCTTCTGGAGATGATCCGAATAGGTCTTCCGGCGGGTATCCAGGGCTGCCTGTTTTCCATTTCGAACGTGATCATCCAGTCGTCGATCAATTCGTTCGGAGATATCTTTATGTCGGGCAATGCCGCCGCTGCAAACATTGACAGCTTCTTGTACGTAACGCTCAATGGTTTCCATCAGGCAGCACTGAACTATATTGGTCAAAACGTGGGTGCCGGACAGTACAAGCGTGCAAAAAAAGTCCTGTGGATCTGTCTTGGCTGTGTGGTCGTGGTTGGCATTGTGCTTGGAACGATTATTGTTGAACTTGGACCAACACTGTTGTCCATTTATATCCCGGCTTCGGATGAAGCGGTCAAGTGGGGTATGGTACGTCTGACCTGTCTGTGTTATCCATTTATTTTCGGCGGTATGATGGATGTATCTACCGGTGCGCTGCGCGGCATGGGCACCTCGCTTGCACCTATGATCATTTCGGTGCTCGGTATTTGCGGATTGCGTATTGTTTATATCTACACCATTTTCCAGATTCCCAGGTTCCATACGCCCCAGTGCCTCTATTATTCCTATGCGGTTTCATGGGCGGTGACCTTCCTGGCTCAGCTGATCACATTCACATTCGTGTATCGAAAGCGTTCACATGCGGAAGAGGCTCGGAAACGAAGCGAGGCCGGTCTTGTAACTGAATAATAAGACGCAGTACAAAAGCCACGATCCTCGGTGATTGTGGCTTTTGATATTGCAATGGTAAGATGGCGGACGGTTTCCGCCTTTTGTGAAGAAAACAAAAACCACGAAACCCACAAAGGGTTCCGTGGTTTGGTGCCGGTGGCCGGACTCGAACCGGCACGCTGTCGCCAGCGGTGGATTTTGAGTCCACTACGTCTACCAATTCCATCACACCGGCAGAAAAGGCTTATTTAGTATACAACAAATTTTTTAGGGATGCAAGTGTTTTATTTCGACAAAGGAGGAATTTGTTTTCGAAATGTAAATTGTATTTCGAAGGAAACTGTGCTATGATAAATTAGATATAGAATAAAAAATTTTGGAATGGCGAAGAAAGAGGAAGGAGGCGTCCCAAGTGGGCAAACGAATTGGACAATTGCTGGTTGTTTTGGGGATGCTGTTTTTACTCTGCGGCTGCATGACCCAGGCGGGTGAGAATTTTTACGCGCTTCCGCAATTGCCGGAGGACTATTTGTCTTTGCAGGAAACCATTACGCAAGTCATGGATGATTTAGGTGCGGAGTATGCTGCCCCCACATCGGGAAGCAACTGGCAGAATATCCAGCTTCATGATTTGGATGGAGATGAAAAGGGCGAGCAAGAGGCAGCGGTAGCCTTTTTCCGGGTCGCCAGTGCAGACAATCCATTAAAAATATATATTTTCAGGCAAAACGCGGTCACCGAGGAATATGAAGTTGCCTGGACCATTGAAGGCGATGGCACTGCGATCTACTCTGTGGCGTTTGAAAATTTGGGCGGTTCCGAAGCGAAGGAAGTAATCGTCAGTTGGAGAATCAGCAGTCAGGTTCAATCTTTGGTGGTTTACTCTCTGGAACCGGGCGGCGAAGTGGTGGAACTGATGCGAAGCGGTTACACCAAGCAGGCTGTTACGGACTTGGATCGGGATAATGAGAAAGAGATCGTTCTGGTTCAATTGGATACGGTGGAGAATAACAGCCGTGTCGAGTTATATGATTATGACAATGGTCTGATGGTATATACATCGTCAGCTCCGCTTTCCTTGAATTTGACTTCGATCAAAAGCGCCAAGGTGGGCACACTGGTCGATTCGATTCCCGCGCTGTTTGTGTCCTCTGATTATGGAGAGGCCGGAGGACGCATTACGGATATTGTTGCCGTTAAGGACGGGGTTTTAGCAAACCTGACGCTGGATGAAGAAACCGGCATGAGCGGCAGCACACGGCGTTATTACAAGGACTTCCAGGATGAATACGGCTTTGATATCAACAGCGATGGTATTTCGGAATTGCCAATTTCGGAGGCATTGCCTTTAGTAGGTGAGTCGACCACACAGTTGTATCTGCTCCATTGGTATCAGTTTGATCTGGAAGGTAATGCCACTTGTGTATGCACGACGTTCCACAGCTATGATGATGGCTGGTATCTGATTCTGCCCAATGAATGGCAGGGGAAGGTGTCTGTGGCCCGCCGTGAAAGCAGTATGGGCTCATCTACCACGGAGCGAGCGGTATCGTTCTATTATAGTGAAGACTGGAATACTGCGACGTCCGAGGAATTGGGAGAAACCGGAGACGATGAGAAAGCTGCACCGGTGGAGTTTTTGACGATATATCGTCTGTCGGGCAGTAACCGGACATTCCGGGCAGGCATTGACGGGCGTTTTAAACTGGTGGAAAGCACCGATGTAATTTATGCTGCAAAATTCCGGGATGCAGATTGGGATTGTGGTTTGGATCATGACGAGTTGCTGGAACAGTTCAACCGAATCAAGGTGAACTGGTCGGAGAACTCTTAAAGAGAGAGGATGAAGCGCATGAAAAAGGTTTTGGTACTGGAAGATGAGGCAAACATCCGCAGTTTTGTTGTTATTAATCTGAAGCGCGCCGGGTATGAAACCATTGAGGCGGAAACCGGAGAACAAGCATTGGAGCAGCTGAAGAAGCACCCTGACATCAAGGTGGCACTGCTGGACATCATGCTTCCCGACATCGACGGCTTTGAAGTCTGCCGCCGCATCCGCGCAGGCAACAATAAAATTGGCATTATCATGTTGACGGCTCGAACTCAGGAGATGGATAAAGTGACCGGGCTCATGACCGGGGCGGATGATTATGTCACAAAGCCCTTTTCGCCGGCGGAACTGACAGCCCGTGTGGATGCCCTGTTTCGTCGAACCGGAGGGGATGAAGTCACCGTTTCGGAGGATGAGATTTCACTGCCGCCGTTTTTGCTGAATACCCGCAATCGGACGCTGGAGAAACACGGTCAGCGGGTCAAGTTGACTCAGGTGGAGTATTCCATTATGAAGCTGTTTATGGAAAACCCTGGGAAAGCGCTCTCCCGAGAGGATATTTTGAACCAGGTTTGGGGTTCGGACTATTTTGGAGAGTTAAAAATTGTGGATGTCAACATCCGAAGATTGCGGATTAAAATTGAAGATAACGCGCAAAAACCTGCCTATATCAATACCGTCTGGGGGTATGGCTATAAATGGGGAGGCTGATGGGGCATCCAATTCCCATGGGACAAAAGCAGGAGGGGAGGTATTCCGGTGGCAAGAGGAATTGA
>CAZDXX010000023.1:11700-14962 GCA_964509595.1 uncultured Oscillospiraceae bacterium | reverse complement strand
GGCGGCCCGCCTCCCGGAGCTATTCCCGGTGGCCCTGGTGGTCCCGGCGGACCCGGTGGTCCCGGCGGCCCCGGTGGCCCTGGCGGTCCTGGTGGTCCCGGTGGTTCCGGCGGACGCGGACCCGGTGCTCCTTCCTGGATAAAGCCCGAGGAGCTTATTAATCCTGCAGCCATCCCTATAGGCCGCGTTGGCAAGCCTGAGGATATAGCTGCAGCAGTCTGCTATCTGGCAAGCGAAGAAGCAGGCTTCGTCACCGGTGACGTTCTTAACGTTTCCGGCGGTATGTTCATCGGCTAAAAAAATCTATATAAGCAAAAATGCCCGCCTACTGAGTCGGAGGCGGGCATAGTGCATTTTAAAAGCCTTCAAGATTTTCAAGCATTCCGGGGTGGGCAATGGTGTATTCGATGACTCTGTTGGATTCTTCGTCGCCGTCAATCACTTCTGCGCGAATGTATTCATCGGTGAGGTGCAGAGCCATTGGCTCGGCGGCGGTGTATCGGGGCCAGAGGGGAAGTCCCTCGCCGTTGGGATCGCCGGTCTTGGCAAAGTTTGTCCAGTAGTCACAGAGAGTATCGGAAACTTCGTAATCAAAGGGAGTACGGGTGTTGGCGTTGGGACGGACGTCCAGCGTTCCGAAAACGTAGGCAAGGTCGGCAGCGTGGGGCATTCCGCGGCCTTCGCCCTGCTCACGCTCAAGGAAAAAGGTGTGGATGGGATTTTTGCTGATGCGCTCAAGGTGGCGGGCAAGGGAAATGCCGGGACTATATGCAAAAGCACGAAGCGCGTCGGGATTGTCTTCCAATTGATCCCGGACGCGGCGGGAGAACATCCATGCATCGCCGTTGACGCTGCCGGACATGATGTCAACATCGTTGAAAGTGCCGTCTACGATGGACTTTTCGGGAATATCCTTGAAAAACCATCCGTCCACGCAGGGTTGATATATGAACAGTTCACGCCCTTCGGTGTACTGCTCGGCTGCGGTGCAGATGCTTTCGGTAACTTCCTTTGCGTCTCTGGTCAGAAGGTCGTCTACAGTCCAGCCCAGTATCTTCATAGCGCCGTCGGTTATCTCCTGCAGCAGCTTTACAGGCCTGGTAGGGTCGCCACCGTTGAGACCGCCGCCGGAGTGGATTATAACTCTGCGGAACAGACCTGCGGAGCGGGGAGAGCAGAGATGGAACTTGGTACTCATGCCGCCGGAGGACTGTCCGAAAACAGTGACATTGTCAGGGTCACCGCCGAATGCTGCGATGTTTTCCTTGACCCATTTCATTGCTGCAGCCTGGTCAAGGAGACCATAGTTGCCGGATACACCGCGGGGGTCGCGCTTATCCAGCTCAGGGTGAGTGATATATCCCATGACACTCCCACGATGATTGATGGTTACGAGAATGACTCCACGCTTGTTGATTGCTGTTCCGTCGAATTCCGGGTCGAAACCGGCGCCTGCATTGAAGCCGCCGCCATGTATCCAGAACATTACAGGCAGCTTGTCCTCCGGAGTTTCGGCGGGAGTCCAGATGTTCAGATACAGGCTGTCCTCGCTCTCGGTATATTTGGGGCGGGGAGGGGGCTGATGTTTTCCACCTGGGCGGGCGGAGGTCTTTCTGTGGTACTGTATGCATGCGGCACTGAACTGGTCGCAGACTTTTTCGCCTTCCCAGCATTCCGGCTCCACAGGGGGCATGAAGCGCAGCTCGCCCACCGGTGGTTTGGCATAAGGCACTCCTTTGAATATGGTGTTGCCGCACAAGCCGGGAACGCCGGTGACGATGCCGTATTTTGTATGTACTTTAGTCATTGCCATAATATTTCCTCCGATATAAACATGCTGCCTTTACCATTTGAAGACCAGCTGGGCAAAGTCATAGTAGGCTCTGCGGAAAGCGCCCCATTCGTGGGTCTGGCCGGGATAGGTGCGGCGGATGTAGCAGGGAAGGGCGTCAGCGCCGCCAACGGCACAGAAAGCGTCGTCCTCAATGAATTCGTGCATGTGTCGGTCAGCCTCGCCCATGCTGCGGAAAACCAGCTTGTAGTTTTTGCTGAGTCTTTCCGCATCCTGCAGAACATGGAGATATGGGCACTGCTCATAAGTGTTGAAATTATCGCGGCGGCGAAGGAAACCGGAGAAGATGCCAATGGCGGAATAAAGCTCGGGGTGATTAAAGCCTATGTAGCTGGCAGCCATGGAGCCGAGGGAAAGACCTGCGATGGCACGATGTTCCTTGCCTGGCTTTACGCGGTAGCGCTTTTCGATAAACTCACGGCATTCTTTGGTGATTATCTGATCCAGACCGTCGAAGCTGTCCACCATGTGCTTTTCGTGTTCCATTTTTGCAAGACCGTCGTTCATCACTACGATGAAGGGTACGCACTTGCCCTCGGCAAGAAGATTATCTGTGATGTATGCCATCTTGCCCAGTTGATTCCAGCTTGTCTCATTTTCACCGGCGCCGTGCTGCAGATAGAGAACGGGATATTCTCCGCCGGCATGGTATCCGGGAGGGGTATAAACCATGCAGCGGACGGTGGTGTTTATTGCCTCGCTGTAAAAAATCTCGCGAGTGATACTTCCGTGGGGAATATCAGCTTTCAAAGACATCTGTTCTGTAAAATCCGGGTCGGGTATTTCAACGTAATTTACAGCACGGTCTTTGTAGAAGCAGATGGGCATGTAAGGATGAAGAACTTCCATACCGTTGACTTGGAATACAAAGCCATGGGGGCCGGCGTTTTCGGGGCAGTAGGGAAGAGTGCCCTCAAAGATGCTGTTGCCCTTATTTTCAAGACGGATGATGCGCTCATCGGGGCCGTGGCCGAAAATTATCTCGATCACGGGGTCTCCGGGAGCTACAGCGCGGAAGAGAATATCTCCGTTATCTTGTAAAATGGCTCCGCTGTGCACGGTTTTTCCTCCGCCGGGACCACCGGGACCACCATGGCCGGGGCCTCGTCCTGCGCCTCCTGGGCCGTTGGGACCTTTGTTCTTGCCGGGAGGGGGACCCATACGCTGGGGACGAATGGGAGCGAAGTTCAGCACAGTCTCACTTATACCGCGGTCGGTCTGATACAGTTTGATATAGTCCATATAGTTTTTCCTCGTATATCAGACAATGGGTTCCTCGCCAGGTGCGATGATGTTTTCCTTGCGGAAATTAAAGTGGAGCATATGTCCATAGGGGCGGTCTGTTTCCACCACACCCTGTGCCTGCTTCTCGTCGGGGTTGAGTCCGGGCTTTCCGTGAGGACCACCGGG
>CAZDXX010000023.1:6164-11600 GCA_964509595.1 uncultured Oscillospiraceae bacterium | reverse complement strand
AGCTTTATGTCAGAGGCTGCGCTGATGGCATCGCCGCTGAAGAGTATGCGGGTATTGTCATCGAGGTAGACGGTGCTGCCCATGGTGTGGCCGGGAACGAGAAGCACGGTTACCTTACGGTCGCCAAGATCAAATATCTGGCCGTCCTTAAGGGGGAGGAACTCGGGAAGGTCGTTGGGGGTTAGAGTAATGGGCTTCAGCTCGTCCATTGCGTAGAAAACCTCGTTGCCTGGGTCGTCAGCATCGCGCTTGAGCATGGGATTGAGGTTTGTATGCATTCCGGTGAAGCGCTGGAAGTTTACATGCTCCAGATCGTGGGCAAGGGCATTGTCGGCAGGGTGCAGCCATACCTTGTCCCATTCGTAGCATGCGCCCATGTGGTCACCATCGGCGTGGGTGATGCACACATCATAGGGAAGAGGACAAAGCTCATCGATAAGTGGTCTTAGAGGCTCCAGGCCAAATCCGCAGTCAATAAGCAGGCCGCGTTCAGTTCCCAACAAAAGATAGCAGTTTACACGTCCCAGCATTTCAAGACGGTAGGTATTGTTTGCAATTTCAAAAACTGTTGTGCGATTGATTTTCATATGTATCCACCAACTAATTCTTTATAATTTTCCTATTAAAGTTTATCCTACTATAGTTCAAGGACGCAACAATCAAATTCTCCGCAATATTCAAATTCGAAGAAATACTTGCAAATGAGATAATATGATTGCTTGAGAGAAAATGAAACTTGCTCGTCTTTGGCCTGTTGGAATAGTATATATAAGGAATACTTTAATGGTTAAGCCAACAACGGGAGTCGCATAATTATGGACAAAAAATACAGATTTATCGTGGGAGCCGGCAAAGGCGAGATAAACTTTACGCCGGAGATCCTGCCACATACCGACAGGGAAACATATACGCGGATTCTGGATAAACCCTGCATCAGAATGGTCATTATGCAGCAGTGTGAGCGCTATGTCTTTGTGGCAGCGGAGCTTGCAAATATGGACAGAGATGTACAGCGCGAAATTCTGAAGCTGATAGAGGAAAAAGCCGGAGTTGATGCCGAACATATCTTTTTCCACATGAACCATGTTCATTCAACTCCTCACGGCTGGGCGCCCTTTGAACGTGACAGAATGAGCGACGAGGAAAAGGCTAAGGTGCAGCCTTTTTATAGCACCATCAGGAATGCGGCAGAGTTAGCTCTGGACGCGGCTCTTGCGTCCATGCGCGAGGCTGTTGTGGGAACGGGCAGGGGAGTCTGCTCCTCCTGCATTGTCAACCGCAATGTTAACACCGCCGAAGGTTGGTGGCTGGGCAGCGGCGAAGACGGAGTCAAGGACGAGAGCGTAGGCATAATTCGCTTTGATGACCTGCGCGGTCAGACCATTGCCATTTTGTATATCTACAATGTGGTGCCCTCCATATTCGATTATTCCACCAGAGACTTTGAACCCGGACTTGAGCGTACCGTATCTGCCGACCTGGCCGGATATGCGAGCGCCTACATAGAAGACGAATTCCCCGGGGCCGTGGCCGTTTACTGCACCGGAGCCGCCGGCGACATCTGGCCCTCCTTTAGCGCTATGTATAATGTTGTCGGCCGAGGCGGCAAACTGCGCACAAAGGACATTGGCGACAAGGCTTTTGTTCTTGCTCAGCTGCAGGGCGACAGGCTGGGGCAGCAGGTGGTCATTGCAGCCGACGATATCGAATGCCATGAACTGCAGGGCAAGCTTCGTATAGAATTTGACTCTGTCAGCTTTGAAGGCAGACGAGAACATACGGACGTACATAAAATGGGTCCTCTCAAGGAACTGAAGTTTGTCTCTTGCGGCGAGGAAAGGGAGCTGGAGATGCCCTTCTTCTTTATAGGCGACGAGGCTGTTTTCATCGGGCTTCACTGTCAGTTGGGTGTGAAGACTGTAATTCGCGTTCAGAATGCTTCTCCTCTTGCTGTGACAGGCCTGCTTTCTTTCTCCACCGTGGGCGAGCGCAATGGCAAGGGCGTTAGGAAGTATATGCCGGAGAGGGACGCCTACGAGAAAATACAGTACTGCGCACAGAACTCTGTTGTCATGCCAGGCAGCGCCGAAAAGCTCGGCGTCAGCATTCTTGCGTATTTGAACAAATAATAATCCGAAGGGGAAGTTAATCAAATGAAAATTTGTGAAGTTATAGATGTCATCAAGAGCCAGCATCCTCCTCTCTCCAGACCCGATACCGTGGATGTTGTGAAATACGGCGACGCGGAAAAGGAATGCACCGGCGTTGTGATCACCTGCTATGCTACCAGCGACGTAATACGCAAGACTGCTGAGCTGGGCGCAAATCTGATAGTTGTACACGAGCCCATTTTCTTCAACGACAGAGACGAGGTGGACTGGCTGGAAGGTGACCCTATTTATGCCGCAAAGTGCGCTCTTCTGGACGAAACAGGCGTTGTTGTCTGGCGCGACCATGACCATATCCACGGCGGCCGCCCCATGAAGGAGGGCAAGCCCTATATGGACGGCATTTTCTATGGCATTATGCAGGAGCTTGGATGGGAAAAGTATCTGCACAAGTATCCCAACATGCCCCTTATCTACCATATCCCCGAAACCACCGGCAGAGAGCTGGCTCATATGTTTATTGAAAAGCTGAATCTCAACGGCATGAGAATAGTGGGCGATCCTGATACCAAGGTGAAGAATGTGTTCATCTGCGAGCATGTTAACGGCAGACCCATGGACTATGAGCTGATGCAGCTCACCAATTCCGAGGACATCGACGCGCTTATCCCCCTTGAGGTAGTTGACTGGTCTCTCAGCGAGTATGTCCGCGACTCCGTACAGCTGGGCAGACCCAGAGTCATGCTGGAGATGGGGCACTTTAACTTTGAAGAGCTTGGCATGAGATACATGACCCGTTGGCTGCCTGAGCTTCTGGGTGGGGAGATTCCCGTTCACTATGTGCAGTCCGGCGACGGCTTTGAATACATTGTTTGAGAGGAATCATTTCAGCAGGAGATAATCAATGGGACAGACTATGACCAAAGGAGGCAGAGTCGGCAGAGACCTTACCCAGGGCTCCATAATGAAGACATTGCTGTTCTTTGCAATACCTATTGTTCTGACAAATCTGGTGCAGCAGCTGTACTCCATGGTGGATATCGCCGTTATCGGCCTGTTTGTCGGTAATACAGGAACTGTGGGCGTGAATACGGGCGGCGAGATAGCCGACCTTGTTATGCCTATAGCAATCGGTTTTTCGTCGGCAGGCCAAATTTATATAGCACAGCTGGCTGGAGCAGGAAACAACCAAAAGATAAAGGACACAGCCGGAACCTTGCTGAGCTTCATGATGCTGGCGTCTGTGATTCTGGCTGTGGCTACCATAATATTAAATAAGCCCATTCTCAGAATGCTCAATTGTCCCGAGGACGCTATGGGGCAGGCAGCGGACTATATGGTTATTACTGCCATAGGTCTGCCTTTCGTATTCGGATATAACGCTGTTTGCGGTGTGCTCCGTGGACTTGGTGAGAGCAAGCGGCCTTTGATATTTATCTTGATAGCTGCGGTGTTGAACATTTTTCTCGACCTGTTGCTGGTGGTTGTTTTCAAAATGGAGGCTGCAGGAACTGCGATCGCCACAATTGTGGCGCAGTTCGGCTCTTTTGCGGCCGCGACATATTTCATGTGGAGCAAGCGGGATAAATTCGATTTTCAGCTCAAATTCTCATATTTTAAGCTGCATGGCGACGTTTTGCTTGTGCTTGTCAAGCTGGGAATCCCCCAGGTGGCGAGAAACCTGCTGGTGAGAAGCTCTATGCTGTGGGTGAACGCGACTGCCAATTCCTACGGCATCGTTGTTTCCGCGACCAATTCTGTTGGTAACAAACTTCAGAAGTTCCTAGAGGTGTTTATACAGAGCACCGATACAGCGGCAGCGGCAATGATAGGCCAAAATCTTGGCGCAAGAAATACCAAGCGCGCAGGAAAGGTAACGATGGACACCCTTTATGTAACGCTTATGTGTGCGGCGGTGATATCCGTGCTCTGCCTTACAATTCCAGAACAGATATTCGGTATATTCACCAAGGAAGAGGCCGTTCGTCAGATGGGCGCGGTATTTCTGAAGATAATGATAGTCCATTTCTTCTCCTCTGCCGTTGTGGGAGCATTCCAGGCAATGGTAACGGGTTCCGGTTTCGTTTCACTCGGCTTTGCTATCGGCATTCTCGACGGTGTTGTATGCAAAATATGCTTGAGCCTGCTGTTCGTTGAGGTACTTGGTATGGGCTATCTGGGCCTGTTTTGGGGCGTCGCCTGCTCCAGAATACTGCCGTCTATAATTTGTGCGGCATATTTCTTCAGCGGAAAATGGAAAACGAGGAAGCTGCTTGTTGACAAGTAAACTGCAGAGAGCTTTGTATGATTTGAAAGGAAACTGCTTATGACGAAAAAGATCGTTATACGAGCCGATGATGTGGGTTACACCCTTGTGAACAATATCGGAGCCTTTGAAGCCTTTGACGATGGTATCGCCACCGCTGCGGACGTTATGCTGGATACTCCGGGAAGTGTCGATGCGCTGGAGCGGCTGCGCGCTTACCCCTGGATTTCCGTTGGCTGGCATACCCATTTCTGGGGCAGCCCGGTGCTCACAGTCGAAAAAGTTCCCAGCCTTGTGGACGCCTCAACGGGTCACTTCCGCAAGGACATTATGAAGGAGAATAACTTCAAGTTTGACGAACTTCTTGCCGAGATGCGTGCACAAATCGAAATGTGCATCAGTATTTTGGGCAAGGCTCCCGATACAAGCGATATTCATATCCATAATGGCCTTATTACGGATTTCGCCAGAGCCAAGACCCAAATTTGCAAGGAATATGGAATTATCACAGATTTTGCCTCCCGCGTACGCTGGAATGGCAAGGGTTTTGACTATGGGCCGGTAGACGACAAGTGGGCGAATAGAAAAATCTTTTGGATGGAGCCCGGCCCGGCTTATGAGGAGCTTAGGAATGACTCCATTACTGCCATGGGAGCCTATGACCCTGTGAAGTACTATACGGAGGATCGCGGCCGTACCGGTCTCCTTGGGCCTGACGCTATAACAGGACAGGCCTGGCATCCCGGATATGTGGACTACTATATGTGCCGTGAAGGTGACCATGGTCCCCACGCAAGAAATTTCCTGGAGTGCCGCCCGCTGGATACTCACGCACTTTGCTCAGAGGAGTTAAAACGCTGGGTCCAGGAAAATAATGTGGAGCTGATGAACTTCCGTGATGCCATTTACGGCACCCGCGATTATCAGAATCATCTGCGAAATATAGGCAGCGAGCTTTGTGTTTTGTGATATAGCCGCGTGCCTCCAGAAAGGAGACGGGTAAGCGTGATTATGAAAGAGATAAGACCCGGATTCTGGATTATGAGCGCCGTGGACAAGGAC
>CAZDXX010000023.1:0-6064 GCA_964509595.1 uncultured Oscillospiraceae bacterium | reverse complement strand
GACTGGCTGCGGGGTGCAAAAAACTACCGCCGGGATAATCCCTGCTCGTGGGAAGTACCCGAGGAAGCAGAACTTATCTGCCCCATGTATGGCCCGGTTGTGGAGGATATAAGCCAGCTCATCAGCCTCTATTCGGATAAACCCTGCGCAAAAAGCTCCATTGCAATCGTCACCGACGGCAGTGTATATACTGATGAGCTTGCTTCTCGCATAGCTGAGGGACTGGCAGATTCGGGAGTAGCGGATGTGGACAACATTTGCCTTGCGGATATAAGCCGTGACGAGGCGCTGCACCACATTGCAAATGCCGGAGCTATACTCTTTGGCTTTGGGGGCGAAGCTCCCAAAGCTGTTCTGGATATTCTTACGAGCCTGAAAAAAACTGATTGTCAGGGCAAGCTGTCGGCGGCTTTTGTCTGCGCAGAAAAATCAAATCTCCGTACTTTTATGGAAATGCTGGGCTTTGACCTGTCCGTTTCCGACTTCTGCTGCGTCGGCAAGCCGGATGAGGCTATGCTGAAAGCGGCTTACGAATACGGCTTTGCCTTTGGCTGCAGCCTGCTGCGAATACCCAATCCCCGTGCTCCCAAGCTTGTGAAATGCCTTGTCTGCGGCGAGATTTTTGACGCATCTTTGGGCATCTGTCCTGTCTGCGGCGTAGGCCTTGACCAATGTATTCCCGCCGAGGAGGACGCAGTCACTTACGCTAATGATACTGACTGTGACTATCTCATCATCGGTGGTGGCATTGCGGCGGTGAGTGCCGCGGAAGCAATACGCAAGAGGGATAAGACCGGCGCGATAGACATCATTTCTGCCGAGACTGAGCTGCCCATAAACCGCCCCATGCTCACGAAGGATCTCCAGATGGCGATATACCGCCCCCAGGAACTGTCTGTCCACGGCGAGGATTGGTATACCGAGCGGGACATTCGTTTCACGCTGGGCAGAAAAGTGGTCGCTATTGACCCGAATAAAAAATGCGTGATGTTGGATCGCGGCGAAGCTATGCGCTATGACAAGCTCATCTACGCTTTGGGCGGTGAGTGCTTTGTTCCTTCTTTCAAGGGCTCTGATAATAAGGGAATAGTGGCTATACGCCACCTTTCCGATATTGAACAGCTTTCCGAAATGCTGAAGAATGCTAAAAATGCTGTCGTTATCGGCGGCGGCGTACTTGGCCTTGAGGCTGCCAGCGAACTGCATCGCTTCGGGGTGAAGGTGACCGTTTTGGAATCTGCGCCCCAGATTTGCGCCCGCCAGATAGACGAACTTAATGCGGAGAGATTTCTGGGAGTTATGGAACGTCTTGGCGTGCCATGCTACGAGGGCGTGAATATTGAAGAAATATGTGGCGGCGAGCGCGTAAGCGGTGTTCGCCTTGACGACGGTCGGGAGTTCCCTGCGGATCTGTTGGTAATCTCTTGCGGCATAAAGAGCAGTGTGGAACTGGCTCAGACAGCCGGTATCAAAGTTGAGCGCTCCGTTGTCGTGAACGAACACATGGAGACCAATGTTTCCGATATCTACGCCTGCGGTGACTGCGCCGTGTTTGACGGGGTGAACATGCAGCTGTGGCAGGAGGCTGTGGAGCAGGGCAAGGTTGCCGGAGCAAACGCTGTGGGCGAAAAGCTGAGTTTTGTCAATAAGCCTCTTGGTTTTAGCCTTGCAGGCTTCGGTGCGTCCCTCTTCGCAATAGGCGATGTAGGCAAGGAGGATAAGCGCTACCGCACTGTTGAGCTTGTGGACTCTGTCCGAGGTAAAGGAGAAACATGGTACTTCGTGGGCGGAAGACTTGAGGGCGCAATAGTATTCAACAAGAATGAAAAGATTGATTCCGTGAGCACGGCTGTGCTGACTCATGCAAGATACGACGAGCTTTTTTGAGAGGTGAGACAGATAGAAAATACTAAATACCCGAGAATGGCTGAGCTGCCTCGCCCGGAAAAGGTGAACTGCCCTTACGAAAAGGCTTACACCGCCGATGTGGTGGTGGTCGGCTGCGGATTTGCCGGACTGAACGCTGCGGTTGGCGCAAAACTTGCAGGACAGAGCGTCCTTGTGGTAGATAAAGGTAAGCCCGGTTATTCGGGACTTTCTCCATGGCCCTCCAGCTTCCGTTGGTTTGACCCCGAGAGGGGAGACGTGGCTGAGGCTTTCCGCAAGGCCATGCAGGTCGGCGGAGATTACATAAGCAATCTGAACTGGTATGAGCAGTGGATAAAAGAGTCCAAGGGTATCTTTGAACGTCTGATGGACTGGGGCATCCTCGCACAGTATCCCAGAGCAGCCGAGGCAGGAGATTTCAACAAAAATGAGGATTTCGTGGGCTACCGCGAGTACTTTGACAAGTTTGACCGCCACAAAAAGTGGGTGGAGGTCTTAAATCGCTATGAGATACCCTTCCTGCAGCACACTATGGTAACAGATATCTTGCAGGAAAAAGGCGAAATAGCGGGAATTATGGGTTTCCATGTGCCAAGCGGGCAGGTGATAAGTGTAAGCGCCAAAGCTATCGTTTTGGCAACGGGCGGCGGCTGCTTCAAGCCCACCGGCTATCCCGTGGGCGGAGATACATTTGACGGTGAATATATGGCCTACGAGCTTGGTCTTCCCATTGCGGGCAAGGAGTTTGAGGATTTCCATAAGACTCCTGCTACGGCTCCAGGCAATGTGTTTCTGGATAATCATTGGCAGTACCTTGAAAATATCTGGCTCTGCGGCGGCGACATCACCGAGAAAAATATAAATATGTACGCCGGCGGCAAGGGCAACTCCATGGTGCTGAGCCGTGTACGCGGTGCGGTCAACGGCATGGAGGACACTGACGGCAGCGAGATACAGGATGTTGCCACAGCTCAATTTACCCGCCGGGGCGGCTCCGCCGTGTATGATACAGACCCGGAGGAGCTGCGCAGCGGCAAGATGAGCACTCCCGTAGCCGCAAGCTTGCTGGGCGGTGCGGCAACAGGTATGTGCTGCCACCTCACCAGTGGTGTTTTTTGCGGCCTTGAGGAGACCGACTGTGCCAGCGGCATTCCCGGGCTTTACGTCTGCGGCGATGGCATACACGCCACTGCTCCCAGCGGAGCGGCCTATCCCTGCGGCGTTGGTTTTACCTCGTGCTTCTGCTCCATCGACGGCGACCATGCGGGCAAGGCTGCGGCAGAGTACGCAAAGAGCAGGGACGCAGTCGGCATTTCAGAAGAGACCATTGAAAAGAAAAAAGAGGAGCTTCTGGCTCCCCTCAACAGAGATAAAGGCTTTGACGCCAACTGGGCAAGGGACGTGCTGCACTCCATCATGGCTCCTTACTGGGTCAGCACCGCCAAGAGCGAGGAGACCTTGCAGGCGGCACTTACTCAGGTGCTTTACATGAAGAAGAACGTGATACCTCGTCTTTCTGCCTGCAGCAGCCATGACCTGCGCCTTTGCATCGAGATGAAGCATAAGGTGCTGTCTGCGGAGATGAAGCTGCGGGCGGGAATTGCCCGTAAGGAAAGTCGCGGCAATCATTACCGCGAGGACGTGCCTTACCGTGATGACGAAAACTTCCTTTGCTATATCACGGTGAAGAAAAATGATGCAGGCGAAATGGTAACGGAGAAGGTACCGCTTCCAGACAAATGGACAGGAGACAAGACACTGCCCTACGAGCAGCGTTACTTGTACTATTTCCCCGGCGAGGCGAAAGCCAAGGGATTTACCCCTCCTGCTCCAAAATTCGGAAAGGGGGCAAAAAAGTGAGCGTTATCAGAACAGACCTCAACAAGTGTATAGGCTGTGAAAACTGCGTGGACATTTGCCCCATGGACGTTTTCTACTTTAACCATGCTTCACACAAGTCTGTGTTGGCCTATCCGGAAAACTGCCAGAGTTGCGGTCAGTGCTACTTAAACTGCCAGGGACGCGCTCTCGGCATCTCCAACGATACCTACGGCTATCCTATCACGGCTTTTCGTGGCGCGACCAATGCTCCCATGAACAAGACTGTGGTTACGGACACCGGAGTCATCACGGAGTTTACAAAGGGCGCACTGCCCAAATGAGATAAGGAAGGTAATCAAATATGCCTAAAACTACATTTCAGCGGGTGGTGTTCACAAGTCTCGGCGTTCTGCTGATGGCTACCACCATGGCTACATACAACAAATACCTGGTCTACGGCGAGTTTTCCGTTGAACTTTTCAAACAGGTGGCAATTGCCTTCTGCCAGAAGGCTCCACTGGCCTGGATTCTACAGTTTTTCGTAGTGCAGAAGTTCGCAGGAAAGCAGGCCGCGAAGTATCCTACGGATAACAAGATCCTTTACCAGTGCATCCGTACAGGATTTACCGTGCTTTTGATGTGTCCCATCATGTGCTGCTACAGTAACATTATAAACTGGATTCAGTTTGATTGGTCCTTTGGCCAGTTCCTTGAGTCCTTCATCACCAAGATGCCTGTCAACTGGGTCTTTGCTTTTGGTGTGCAGATTTGGATCCTGGGCCCCGTTAATCGCTTCCTGTTCAGAACTCTCTTTAAAAACCAAATGCAGAAGGCATAAACAATGAGAAAAGAAACTGTAAAAACTATTCTGCTTGTTTTATTTCTGCTGATTATTGTGTGCTTCGCCGTGGGAATGTTTTCTACTCTTAGCGTTTTCGCATACATAGCGATCGGCCTGACTCTTGTGCTTGTTGTTTTGTATTCTCTGTTTTGGAAATGAGCGCGGCTTAACCAGCTACGGAAATTGATACATTTTCATTCTCTTCACCTCCTTTTCCGGGCTCTGTCGACGTATTACGCCGGCAGAGCTTGTGAGAGGAAATAAAATTTGATGCTTATCCTCCTTTGATGTTACGAGAACCCGCGCAGCAATCCCTCTGCGCGGGCTCTTGTATATCATGAGGTAAGGCTACGTTTTATTACTACAAAAATGTAAGTGTGTCAGCCAAAGTGCATTACATGAAACATTGTGTGATAGTCTCCAACTTTATACTTGTTTTTTGACCTCAATATTTATTTTGTGGTAAACAATATAGGTTAATTTATAGGTCAATATTTTGAACTTAGTTGCAGTTGCTCAAAACCCGCGAACAATTGATATAAAAGGCTTTTCATTTGTTTGGGATGTGGACAGCCTGGACTGGAAAGACCTCTCTGCCGCCGAAATTACGGAGAGAGTGACGGGAAAAGTCCAAAGCGGAAGCATAGTCCTTTTCCACAACGCCGCAAAACACACCCCCTGAAGCCCTGCCCGGAATTATAGAAAAACTCCTCAGCGACGGCTATAAAATCGTTCCTGTGTCCGAAATTCTGCTGACTGGGGAGTATGAGATGGACCACACGGGGAAAATGTGCCCGTTGGGCAGTGCGTGAGAAAATGCTGAATTAAGCTATATATCTTTATGTGTTAATTTAGTCTGGACTCACATATACGATCAGGTACTATGAGGAAATGCATAGAGTGAAACATCTACTGTCATGTAAATTGCGATTAGATCTTTGACCGCATATATAATTATGTTACCGGATTTACCAGGATTTATGGCTTCGTATAGATAAAATTGAACTAGTATATTAGCTTTAGAGAACAGAAATCTACTATGATAAAACCTGCAGCGTCTTTATATAAATGAGGAGTTATACTGTAAACAGTCTCGTATTGCAGGGTGAATTTGACATAGCACACAGAAAAAACGTTTTCGTCTATTAAGGAAATGGAAAAACTCCGCAAAAGAAATGGACTTTCACAAATGTTTTAGGATATGTTCTAAAATGATTTCGGATGATATAAAATGCTTCTTTAAAATTGGATACGAGAGTAAGATAATATTTTTAGTTGAAATTGCTTTGAACGAAGCAGATGTCAACTTGGTGCTGTTATGGCATCGAAATGAAAAATGAGAAAGGAAAGAAAAAATGAAAAAGTTATTGTCTCTTATTCTCGTACTGTGCATGATCTTCGCGTTTTCCGCTTGCGGTCAGCAGGCAGCGCAAGAGCCTGACGTTCAGGAGCCCGTGGACAGTGAGCCTGCAGTTGAAGAGCCTGCAGTTGACGAACAGGAAGCCGCTTCTGAGC
>CAZDXX010000022.1:15150-15366 GCA_964509595.1 uncultured Oscillospiraceae bacterium | reverse complement strand
GACATTCAAGAACATCATGTCGGTCAACGTGCCGGAATACGAGTTCAAAACCAAGAACGATGACCCCAGCGAGATCTATCCCTACGGTTTTGCCTCCACCTCCGGCGAACTGGATACCGCGGTGGAAGCTCTTTCCGAAGTGTTCCAGGATATGCTAAAGCTGGCCCAGATCGAGAAAACCTCCCAACTGCTGGCGGAAGAGATCGAAAAGACCCG
>CAZDXX010000022.1:0-15140 GCA_964509595.1 uncultured Oscillospiraceae bacterium | reverse complement strand
AGACCCGCCGCCGCGTCAACGCGCTGGAGTACGTCAAGATTCCTCAAATGCAGGAGGCAATCAAGTATATCTCCATGAAACTGGAGGAAAACGAGCGCGCCAACACCATCCGTTTGATGAAGGTGAAGGATATGCTGCTCCAGGATGCTCTCGAAGCAAAACAGGAAGCTACCGCCAAGGCTATTGCAAAGGCTGCTTCGGCTGAGGTGTAAATCCTCGTAACAAATTGTATTAAAACAGACCGTTTTCTGTAAATTCAAAAGGAAACGGTCTGTTTTTCTTTTTTATGATGGATACTGTTTTCTGACAACTACGAAATAATAATCGAAAATAACGCAAAACACTTGCTCTTCGACTCCCATTGGGATAAAATTTACTTGATTTATCGACAGAAAGGTGACTGCCATGATTATATTTGAAACCGTTGGCAAAGAAAATACGACCACCGCTGCAGCCATTGCCGTAGCAAAGGCTAAAGAATTAAACTGCCCCGTCGTCCTGTCCTCCAACACAGGATCCAGTGCCGTGGTCGTGCTGGAACAGGCTAAGGAATTGGACTACACCGGTAAAATCGTGGTCGTGCGCAACGCCACCTCCGTTGCACGCAACAACGGCGTCAACATGATGACTCCCGAGGTAAAACAATCTCTTTTGAAGCAGGGCTGTGCCGTGGTCGGTGCCGCCAATGCACTCAGCGCCGGTGAGCGCGGTTTCAGCACCAAACTGCACGGTGTCTATCCGCTGGAGATCATGGCCTATACTCTGCGGATGTTCGGTCAGGGCACGAAGGTCTGCGTGGAGTGCGCCGTTATGGCCATGGATGCCGACGAGCTGCCCTTTGCGTCTCCCGTAGTATCTTTGGGCGGTACCGGTGGCGGTCTGGATACCGCCATCGTACTGACGCCCTCTTATTCTTCCTCCATCCTGGACACCAAAATCCACGAAATTCTCTGCAAACCTTCCCTGAAATAACCCCAAGGGCGGCGCATCAGCGCCGCCCTTGTTTGTCAGGCGTTTTCCAATAGCGTCCGAATGCGGCAGGCATGCTCCATGCTCTCATCGGCCAGGTCTAAGTACAGCGCACACAGGCATTGATCCTGACACTCCTCTGCTGCAGCCCGATAGGCGCCGCTCCGGTTCTGCTCCGAGAGAAACAATTCCCGAAGCGCCCCGAAGTAAGAACGCGGGACGGAAACAGTCGGCGGCTCCGAAGGCCAGAAACGAATTCCGGAAATCAGAAACAGCGCGGCTGACAGCCGTTTTGCCCGCTTACGGCTGCCGCTGGCCATGGCCGCGAGCATCCGTCCTCCCTGCCCGGCCCGCCGTGCCAACATCTGATACGAGCGCCAATGGACTAACTCCTGCGTAATAAACTCCTGTATCCGCTCTCGCTCGGCCTCGCCTCCGCTGCCCAGACAGGGCACATCCTCCCGGGTGGGAAAATCATCGCCAGCCTCATCCCGCGGCGCTGCCGACATCTGCCCTGCTACAGTGGTCAGTTCGGCTGCACGTTCACTGCGTTCCACAGTAATGGGACTGTCCTCCCGTTCCTCCGGCATGACCCGCTGCCATACACGCAGGAATACATCTCGGTCACTACCGCACAGACCGGGGTCGGGCTGCCCGTTGGGTCGTTGGTTCTCCATAAAAAACGCCTCCTGTTTTCATAGTTTCAGCCCATACTATGAAAAACAGGGGGCGTTTGCTCATTTTGATTTAATAGTCCCAGTCTGCAGGGTCGCGGCTCAGAGAGGAATCGCTAGCGTAGGTCCAGTCGTCACCGGTTTCACCCTCTTTATACACAATTGCCATCTCCGGATAGACGATCTCGCGTCCGTATTCATCCACAACGACCAGTGCCAGACAGTATTCCCCGTCATGGTCCAGAGTATATGCCATGGGGTTTTGGAAAAACAGACTTCCCGACCAGTCGCCCTGATATTGTTCCGGCTGTTCCTCGACCTCCTCATACCAATAGACAAGGATGTTGTCCCGGAACAGTCCCAACCGCCGCTCCACCGCTTTTGCCCGCGGGATCCGGGCATTATAAGATGCGTTGCCGACATTCACATCGTAAACGCTCTCTACCGGAAGAACATCACCCCGCAGTTCAAAAAACAAGGGTGCGCCGCTGATGTATTCATAGGGAAAGCTTTCCCGATACAGCTCATAGTAGGTCTGGATGCTCTGGGTCTCCTTCTTCTCTCCGGTCACAAAGACTACCGAAAGGGTGATCTCGTCGGTCAACGGGCAGGTCAGCTCGGCGGTATAGGTCTGGTTTTCCCCCTGCTTTGCACCCACCTCGGCCACACCGTCGCCGTACTCCGCCTGAAACAGGGCGGTCATGCCTTCCGTATAAGTCTTGGGCACAGCCTTCAATTCAAATGTGACCGTATTGGCTGCCAAATCGGCGCCTGCGATCTCCACACTGTGCTCCACGGTAAAATTATTTATGCGGTTCAGGATATTCTCCACCCGGCTGGTGATGGAACTGATTTGGTTATCCACATTGCGGTCAATATACTGCACGGAACTTTCGATGCGGCCAAAGTCATTCTGCAGCTCGTTCAGAGTGGAAAACAGGTTTACAAACACCACGACCAGCACCAAGGCCGCCAGCACCCACGGCCATTTGCGGCGCTTGGGCGGAGCAGGCCGGGCCTCCTGATAGCGGCGCACGATCTCCTCCACCATGTTCAGCTGCGCTTGGGTCAGTTCGCCGCTGTTCTGCTGCGTCTGCCCGTTTTCCTCCACGGAATCATTTGCGGCAGGGTCCTCGACCCCCAGCAGCCAACCAATTGACACTCCAAAAATTTTGCTCAGGGCAATTAGCTTCTCGATTTCGGGCAAGGTTGCGTCCGACTCCCATTTATAAATAGCCTGACGGGAAACGCCCAGCTGTTCACCCAGCGCCTCCTGGGACAAGCTCAGTTCTTTTCTCTTTTGCGCGATCCGCTGTCCTACAGTCATGGTCATCGACCTCCTTGTGACTTTACAATACCATATGTCCCCCCGGCAAGCCACCAACCGGGGCATAGAAATTCGTCAACCATAGGTTTACATTGCTACAAAAAGCATACCATGCGCCCCTGAAAATGGCAAGTTACGATACGATCCAACCCCTTTTTTGTTCGTGCAACCCTCCGGCTGCACTTGTATCCTCCGTAAAATTGTGGTATATTATATTCTGTATGACTATACAAAAGCGAGGCGACAAGCAAGTATGCTCGAAATTAAGAACTTATCCTATCGTGTCGAGGGTGAAGACGGTACGCTGGATATCCTGCGCGACATTTCCCTGACCATTGGGGACAATAAATTTGTGGTCATCACCGGCCCCAATGGCGGCGGCAAGACTACTCTGGCCAAGGCCATCATGGGTCTGGTTCCCGCCACCAGCGGCCAGATTCTCTGGAACGGCAAAGATGTCACCAATCTTTCTATTACCGAGCGTGCCCAAATGGGTATCAGCTACGGTTTTCAGCAGCCTCCCCGCTTCAAGGGTCTGCGGGTGCGCGACCTGTTGGCTCTGGCTTCCGGAAACGAGAAGCTGACTCAGGAAGAGTGCTGTCAGTATTTGACCCGCGTGGGTCTGTGCGCCGGCGACTATATCGACCGCGAAGTGGACACCTCGCTGTCCGGCGGCGAAGTCAAGCGCATTGAAATTGCCACCATTCTGGCCCGCAAGTCCGGCCTGATGATCTTCGACGAACCCGAGGCCGGCATCGACCTATGGTCCTTTGCCAAACTGACCGACACCTTCCGTATGATCCATGCCCGCCATGAATCCACTCTGTTGATCATCTCTCATCAGGAGCGCATCATCAACCTGGCTGACGAAATCATCATGGTCGCCGACGGCCGGATCACCAAGCACGGCTCCAAGGACGAGATCTTCCCGGAGATTTTGGCCAACACTACGGCCGGCTGCAGCTATATGACCGAGGGGGTGTCCAAATGAGCGCATTCGACAATCAGGTAGATTTGGAACTGCTGCGGCAGATCGCTGATCTGGAAAAAGTACCTCAGGGTGCTTACAATATCCGCAAGGATGGTCAATTGGACAGCCGCTCCTCCACCGCCAACATCGAGATCTCCACCAAGGAGGACAAACCCGGCATCGACATCCGTATCAAAGCCGGTACAAAAAATGAGTCCGTCCACATTCCCGTTATCATTACCCAGATGGGTGTGGTGGAAATGGTATACAATGACTTCTTTATTGGCGAAGACTGCGATGTGACTATTGTGGCCGGCTGCGGCATCCACAACTCCGGCTGCGAGACCAGCCAGCATGACGGCATTCACACGTTCTACGTCGGTGCCAATTCCAAGGTGCGCTATGTGGAAAAGCACTACGGCGACGGCGAGGGTACCGGCGAGCGCATTATGAACCCCCAGACTGTGGCCTATTTGGAAGAGGGCTCCTCCCTGAACATGGAAACCACCCAGCTGCGCGGCGTGGACTCCACCAAGCGCTATACCAAGGTTGTGGTCGGTAAGGACGCCGAAATCGTCATCACTGAAAAGCTGCTGACCCACGGCGATCAGCTGGCCGACTCTGAAATGGAGATCATCCTGGCCGGTGAAAACTCCAATGGCCGCGTCATCTCCCGCTCGGTGGCTCAGGACAGCTCAGTGCAGAATTTCTATCCCAATGTAGTGGGCAAGCGCAAGTGCTTTGGCCACGTGCAGTGCGATGCCATCATTATGGACGATGCCAAAATCAAGGCAATTCCCGCTATCACTGCCGACCACATGGACGCTCAGCTCATCCACGAAGCCGCCATCGGCCGCATTGCCGGTGAGCAAATCCTGAAACTCATGACCTTGGGTCTGACCGAGCAGGAAGCAGAGGAGAAGATCTTAGATGGATTCCTGCGCTAATCAAAAGAAACAGGCCTTTTTTCAGAAAATGATTGATCGCATGAATGAACCCGGTCAGTTTTCTGCTGATGTTCATGTGCGAATCGAAAAAATTGACGTAGGCTATGCAGAAGGCGTACTGGATGTTCACCCGATCAACCTAAATTTACTCGGTATTGTCCACGGTGGCTGCCTGGCTACCCTTGCAGATACTGTAGCCGGAATGGGCGTTGTGGCCACTGGATATTCGGTCGTCACTGTAAATTACGGACTGAACTTTCTACGTCCCGCCACAGGCAAACAGATACGGTGTATCGCAAAGGCAGAGAAAATGGGTAAAACACTCTGCGTTATGCATGTGGATCTTTATAACGACAACGATTTGGAGAAAAAAGTGGCCAGCGGCAATTTTACTTTCTGCCTGATGGAACCGCTTGATCAGGAAAATCCTTTTGGACGGAGTAATACAAATGCAGAATAACAACAATTCGTTGCTGCACGGAAAGGTAGGGCCAGCGCTGCTGCGCTTTGCCCTGCCTTTTCTTGCAGCATCTTTTCTTCAGCAATTATACAGCACCGTTGATATGATGGTGGTGGGCCGTCTTTCGGCCAATGCCGCCGTCTCCCTGACCGCGGTCTCCACCGGCGGCCAGTTGACGTACGCCTTGACCTCCATGCTGATCGGTCTGGCCACGGGCGCCACGGTGCTGATTGGACAGTACGTGGGCTCCGATCGCAAAGAGGACATCAGCCGAACCATTGGCACTATGTTCCCCTTATTCGGCCTGTTTGCCATTCTCATTTCGGTGTTTCTTGCCGTTTTGACCGGCCCGCTGGTGGCCCTGATGCAAGTGCCCGAAGCCGCCGTGCGGGAATCCGAGCAATACCTGTTCATCTGTGCCATTGGCATGATCTTTGTAGGTGGGTATAACATGGTTAGTGGCATCATGCGCGGCCTAGGCGATTCCACAACGCCCATGGTTCTGGTAGCCATCGCCTGTGTGATCAACATCATCGGTGATATTGTCCTGGTCGGCCCCCTGCAGATGGGTGCCGCCGGTGCCGCCATCGCCACCGTTGCCGCTCAGGGATTAAGTTTCCTGTTCTCCCTGGTTCTCCTGCGCCGCCGCAAGGACTTCCCCTTTGACTTCAAGTTCTCCAGCTTCCGTCTGCATCGGGAACAGAGCAGTCAACTTCTGAAACTGGGCGTTCCTATCGCATTTCAGGATTTCTCTATCGGCATTTCTTTTCTGTTCATCACGGCCTTTATCAACCGCATTGGCCTGAATGAGGCCGCCTGCGTGGGCGTGGTGGGCCGTGTGTCCTGTATCGCTATGCTGGTTCCTTCCGCTTTCATGTCTGCTATCGCCGCCATGACTGCCCAGAATATTGGTGCAGGACAACCCAAGCGCGCGCGCAGCGCTATGCTGTACGGCATGACCATATCCTTCATCATCAGCACAGTTCTGGTCATTCTGTCTGAACTCTTCCCCGGTCCCATCCTGTCGATCTTCACCGAGGAGGCCGGCGTCATCGAACAGGGAATTCTCTACCTGCGTTCCAATATTCTGGACGCTGCTCTGGTTTCCTTTGTATTCTGTATGAACGGCTTCTTCAGCGGTTGCGGACACACCACTTTCTCCATGGTCAACAATCTGATTAGTACATATGGCGTGCGTGTTCTGGGTACTCTACTCATGTCTCTGATCTCCGGCACCACTATGTTCCACATCGGACTGGCTGCCCCCGCCGCTTCCGCCGTCCAGATTGTGATGGAAGTGATTTATCTGGTTAGTGGCCGCTGGAAGCATAATACCGTTTTGTCGAATTCCACGCAAGCCGTCTAATGATCGTAGGTATCCTATTCTCCCTATGGTGGACTTAGCGGATTTTAGTTTTATCTGGTTCCCAATCATCGACCTTTGCTGTAAACATTGGCATTGTACTCGTTTTTCTTAAAAACACAATAGATCTCACGTCTTGCCTCGCTCTTGTTTTTTGTTCTCATATCCGATATAATATTAAAGTTAATTTACCGAAAGAGGGTTTTTATATATGAAGCTGGGTATCGTGGGCCTTCCTAACGTAGGAAAAAGTACCCTATTTAACGCCATTACCAACGCTGGCGCTGAGAGCGCCAACTATCCCTTTTGCACCATCGATCCTAACGTGGGCGTAGTAGCCGTCCCTGACTATCGTCTGGACAAGCTGACCGAGATGTACAACCCCAAGAAGACCACCCCTGCTGTGGTGGAATTCGTGGACATCGCCGGTCTGGTCAAGGGTGCCAGCAAAGGTGAAGGTCTGGGCAACAAATTCCTGGCCAACATCCGTGAGTGCGCCGCCATTGTACATGTGGTTCGTTGCTTTGACGACGAAAACGTTATCCACGTGGAGGGCTCCACTGACCCCTTGCGTGATATCGGCATCATTGACATTGAGTTGATCATGGCTGACGTGGAAATGGTGGAACGCCGCATCGACAAGGCTCAGAAGGCCGCCAAGGCCGACAAGAAGTTCCTGCACGAAGTGGACGTGTTCACCGCTCTGAAGGACTGGCTCAATGATGGCAATTCCGCACGCTCCTTTGAGTGTGACGACGAAGACAAGGAGATCATTGCCACCAGCGAACTGCTCTCCCTGAAACCCATCATCTACGCCGCCAATCTGGACGAGGAAGGCTTTGCCGACTACAAGAATGTCGCCTACTACAACCAAGTCGCTGATCTGGCCGCTAAGGAAGGCGCTCAGGTCATTCCCGTTTGTGCCAAACTGGAAGCTGAGATTGCAGAATTGGACGGCGAGGAAAAGACGATGTTCCTGGAGGAACTGGGCATTTCCGAGTCTGGTCTGGATCGTCTGATCAAAGCAAGCTATGCTCTGCTGGGTCTGATTTCCTTCCTGACCAGCGGTGAAGATGAGTGCCGCGCATGGACCATCACCAATGGCACCAAGGCTCCTCAGGCCGCCGGTAAGATTCACACCGACTTTGAGCGTGGCTTTATTCGCGCCGAAGTGGTCGCCTATGACGATTTGATGGCCTGCGGCTCCATGGTCGCTGCCAAGGAAAAGGGCTTGGTTCGCTCTGAAGGTAAGGAATACGTCATGAAGGACGGCGACATCGTCCTGTTCCGTTTCAATGTCTAAGCATGTTTTTCTGACCGGCGACATCCAGTCCGGCAAATCCACTGTGATTCAAAAAGTTCTTGCCAATTTAGATGTTACCGTTGGCGGTTTTTGTTCCGGTTACGGTCCTGACCGGGCTGCTGAAAATCGCCTGCTGTACCTATGGGATGCAGCCGAAGCTCCGGCTTATGATGAGGCGCACAGCGTCGCTCAAATTACGCCTCAAGGCCGCAAAGCCTTCCCGGAACGTTTTGACATCTTGGGCTGCAACGCTTTGCGCCGTGCTCGAGAAACTAACGTGGATTTGATTTTGATGGATGAATGTGGTTTTCTGGAACGCGATGCCGCACAGTTCCAGGCCGAGGTTTTGAAAACCTTGGACGGCGCTTGCCCTGTTTTTGGCGTGGTTCGTCTACATAGCAGCGGCTGGACCGATTCCATCCGAAATCATCCCAATGTTACATTGATTACCGTAACCAAGGAAAATCGGGACATTTTGCCCGACCAGATTACAGCGCTCTTAAAGGCAAACAAAAAGTGAGGAGTTCAAACTCCTCACTTTTTCATTTCTATTCCGCATACGGTCAGAATGTCTTCCTTTACGTGAAACCGCACTTCCATTCCGGCGAAAGAAAGGCCGTAAACGCGCTCCGGTTTTTTTTGATAGGCCGGACGCGGGTCCTGCGCCAGCACGCCGCGCAAGGCTGCCAGAAGTTCGCTTGAAACCGCTGCACATAGTTCCTCAGGGATTTCTACCTGCAGTTTCCCTTCGGGTTTTTGTGCCGCAAATCCGCCGATGGCATCAGAATGACAATCCGCATAAGGCAAATAGGGCTTAATGTCATAGATCGGCGTTCCATCCATCAAATCCGCGCCCCGCACGTGGATCACCGGTCCTAGTGTATTGCTGATCTCTACATGATCCAACTTTACACAGGACAAGCCAATGGGATTGGGCCGGTATGGAGAACGGGTAGCAAATACACCCAAGCGTTGGTTTCCTCCCAAGCGAGGGGGGCGCACCGTCGGCGACCAGGTATCCCGCACTGTTTCTGAAAATTCCCAAATCAGCCACAGATGGGAGAACTCTTCCAGTCCCCGCACCGCTTCCGGCACCCGATATTCCGGTTCAAACACGATTCTGGCTGCCAGTTCCTCTACTATGCCGCTTTGACGGGGTATGCCGAATTTCTCAGGAAATGCACTTTGAATTCGTGCAATTACTTTCATCGCTATTCCTGCTTTCTGTGTTGTGTCTGTAAGTATAACATGAAAACCCTGATTTTGAAAGCAGAACAACTCAAATTGCGAAACAAATGCCTCCTGCATGCTGATGCAGGAGGCATTTGTTTCGCTTTAACATCAATCAAAGTTTCCTGTGAAGGAAAGGAATACCGCCAAATTAGATTTCCTTCATCTTGGTCTTGATTGCATGGATGACGAAGGGGATAAACAGGGTGATCAGAGCGGCATAGCCCAGGTATGCGTAGCCCTTTGCGACCACAGCCTGCAGACCGAACTGAGCGATTGCAAAAGCAACAAAGGTGAAAATCAGGGTGAAGATGGCGTTGCGGCCCAAGTGACCCTTGGCTTTATCAGCCTCAGCAGGCATACGACGCTCCACAGCATTGACGCAGCGGGTAACGATGCCGGAAATCATGTTGACACCGGTAGAAACAGCGCCCAGGATGATCAGCAGGGAAATAATCGGAGTCAAGACTTTAGCGCCGACGCCGTTCTGAACCAGGATCAGCATGGGAACGGAAGCGGAAGCCATTTCAGCCACATAAGAGACGGCCAGCAGGCCGATGATGGACAGCTCCATAGCACCGAAGTTGCACACAAACATCCAGATGGCGGACTTGTTGATCTGCTTGACGTCCTGAACGGGCTCCACGTGCTGATACATAACAGCCACAGAAGACAGCTGGAAGCAGAAATACAGGAATGCGGACCACAGGGCGGGGCCGAAAGCGCCGGACTGGGAGGAACGAACGACCATCTCACCGGCGGACAGCTTGGTGATAGCGGCACCGATGTTGTCCCACTGAGCGATGATGTTGGGGATCAGAACCACCAGCAGACCAATAACAATCAGCACGCTCAAGGTGGAAGCGGTCTTGCGCACCACGTTGGTGCCGAACAAAGCGACCAGGAAAATGAAGACAGCGATAATCACGGTGCACAGCCAGTAGGGAATGCCGAGCAGGGTATTCAGGGTGGATCCGCCGGTGGCAAACGCTGCGGCAGAAGCGGTGCCAATCATGATTAGATAGCAAATCTCAAACAGGTTGGACATGACATGGCGGGCCTTTCCGTAGATGCTGTCAGAAAAGCTGCGGTAGTCATACTTCTTGTGCTTATAGGCATAGCGCATGCCGTACCAGAAAAACAGAGAGTAAAGGCCCTGGGTCAGGATGGGTAGAACCAGACACCAGATACCATAGTTGATGAAGTACTGATAGATCTGTGCGCCGGAGGCGAAACCGCCGCCGAACTGCGTGGTGAAGGCCACAAAGGCCAGGCCCATTGCGATTGGCATTTTGCTCTTGTCGACTAACAATGACTTTTTGCTCATGTTTTTGTACCCCTCTCTTCTTATTGGTTGAACTCGATGATCTTACCCGGGTTCAAAATCAGCTTGTCGTCAAAGGCAAGCTTGATCGACTTGTAAAGACGGATCATGCGCGGACCAACGAACTCTTCCAGATATTCGATGCGGCCGTTGCCGATACCGTGTTCGCCGGAAAGCTGGCCACCCAACTTCTTGGACAGGGCGTACAGTTCCTTCAGGCTGGCTTGCGTGGCGGAGTGCCATTCCTCGTCACTCATACCGGGATTTCGGAGCATCTCGGTGTGGATGTTGCCGTCGCCGCAGTGGCCGCAAGGCTCCACGCGGATACCGTGGGACATGGCGATGCGCTTGGCTTCTTTTACGTACTCGGCGATATGGGCACGGGGTACAACCACGTCACACTCTTCCTGAGAGACCGAATCGGCCTTCATACCTTCCAGAATGCCGCCGCGCACGCCCCAGACGGATGCAGCACGCTCCGGGGTGTTGGCAATACAGCAATCCAGCGCTCCGTTGGCCAGAGCCGCTTCAGCCGCGGCCTCTACTGCGCTGTCCAGCTCTTGCTGGCTGGAGGCGTCGTACATGACGATCAGGACGGCCTCGCCCTCCTTAACGGGCAGAGGCTTGTTCAGGCAGCGCTCCACGATCTCGATGAGCTCACGCTCCAGGAACTCGATGGCGGTGGGGACGAAGGGCAGATCCAGTACCTTGGGCACCATGTCAGCACACTCTTCCAGGCTGTTGAAGGGCATGACCAGCGTGCAGGTACAGGTGGGGGTTGGCAGAAGCTTCAGGGTGACCTGCGTCAGGATGCACAGGGTTCCTTCCGAACCGATGACCAGATCCTTGATGTCATAGCCGGTGGTGTTCTTCACCACGTTGGAGGAGAACTCCATGATGGAGCCATCGGGCAGAACTGCTTCAATGCAGCGAACGAAATCACGGGTCAGGCCGTAGCGTACGGCTTTCATGCCGCCGGCGTTGGTGATAACGTTGCCGCCAATGGATGCGGTCTTCTCGCCGGGATCAGGGGGATAGAACAAACCTTCCGCCGCGGCGGCCGCCTGGACATCCACCAGCAGAGCGCCTGGTTCTACGGTGATGGTCTGGTTCTTATGGTCGATGGGGAAAATCTTGTTCATCCGCATGACCGACAGCATAATGCCGCCGTATTTGCAGATGGCGCCGCCGGCCAGGCCGGTACCAGCACCGCGGCACACCACGGGGATGTTCTCCTGATAGGCGTAGGCCATGATGGCGGAGACTTCTTCCTTGTTGATGACCTCTACGTACAACTCGGGGGGATAGACGCCGTACTCCGGCATCTCATCATGATGATACTCGTAAGCAATCTCGTCGCCCACCCACACACGGCCGGGATCAGTCAGGGAGCGGATCTTGTCAAAATCCTCCTGGGTCATTTTCTTATACGGATATGCCATGAATTTACTCCCCCTTTCCCTTCTGCACCAGTTCGGTCAATCTGGGGACCACCTGATACAGGTCGTCGACGATGCAGTAATGAGCGATCTTAAAAATGGAAGCTTCGGGATCGCTGTTGATGGCTACGATGCACTCGGAGCCGGTAATGCAGGACGAGAATTGAATGGCGCCCGAAACGCCCACTGTGATAACCAGCTTAGGACGCACGGTGCGACCGGACAGACCGATCTGATGCGCGGTATCTCCAAAGCCATTTTCCACCATGGGTCGCGTGAAAGCCAACTGTCCGCCCAAGGCATCCGCCAATTGGCGGCACATCTCCACATCTTTCTCCCCTCGTACGCCGCGGCCAGCCACCACAATAATGTCTTCCTCTTCCAAACTCTTGATTTTATCAATGACAGAAGATGAGATGATCTTAATGCGGGATTGGGCCATCTTGTCGGTGACCTCACATATGACAACCTCACCGGTGGGCTTGTCCACCTTCTTGGCGGCATCCATGACGCGGTAGCGCACAGTGGCAAATTGGGGTCGGGAGCGAGTGATGGCAATCTGAGCCATGATATTCCCGCCGAAGGCAGGACGAATCTGGACCATATCAGTATTGGGCTTAATATCCAGCGTAGTGCAGTCTGCCGTCAGGCCAGTATGGAACCGGGTGGACAGTCTGGGTGCCAGCGAGCGTCCCAGAGAGGTAGCGCCGATTAACACAGAGCTAGGCTTGGTAGAAGCAATGCAGTCGGCCACAGCGTCAGTGTAACAGTCAGCGCGGAAGCCCTCAAAACCCTCGTGCTCATACACGTACACCTTATTGGCTCCGTATTCCAGCAGCTTTTGAGCGTTTTCCCTTGTTCCGGCACCGCCCACCATGACACAGTTGACCTTGTAGTCCACTTTGACCGCCATCTTAAGAGCTTCGCCCAACAGCTCATAGGCCACAGGGTGAATGTCACCGCGCTCCTGCTCCACGAAGATTAGGAAGTCACGCCACTGTGTCTTGTCCACAGCGTTGGCACGCTGCTCGAAGCGGATGGCCTTTTCCGGACAGGCGCGGACACACAGGCCGCACATACGGCAGGCACTGCTGACCTCGATACCATTCTCCTCCATGCTCAGAGCACCGAAGGGACACCTCTGTAGGCAGAGACCACACAGATTACATTTTTGTTTGTCAAATTTCAAAAATTCCATGTCGCACCTCCTCAGATAATCTTTTTGCCGGTGAGGATCGCGTACAGAGCATCGGCCTTACCTTCAGCGTCGCCTTCCAAATAGACCTGCTTCTCGCTTTCAGGTGGCGGGAACATGCGCTCCACTGCAGTAGGAGAGCCCACCAGACCGTAGCGGCTCAGGTCCTTGTCTGGCAGCTCATCATAACCAATAAACTTGACCGTTTTTCCCGTGGTAGCCTTCTTCAGCTTGTAGGAGGGCAACCGGGGCACGCACATATCCTTATCCACTGTGATGAGGCAAGGATAAGGCATCTCAGAAACCTGTGTCACACTGGCCAGATCCTGACGGACAGTGACGGATGTTTCGCTGACGTCCACAATCTCGGCCACCCAGGCAGCATGAGGTATGTGCATATGCTCAGCCATGGCCGGACCCACCTGGGCGGTGTCGCCGTCGGTGGTTTGCTTGCCGCAGATGATCAAATCAGCGCCACCCAGTAAGTTGATGCCTTGAGCCAGCGTGTAAGAAGTGGCCAGCACGTCAGCTCCGGCAAACTTCCGGTCACAAAGGATAACAGCTTCGTCAGCTCCCATGGTATACGCATCGCGCATCATCACTTCCGCGTGGTCGGGGCCCATGGTGAGCACGGTAACCGTGCCGCCCATCTTCTCCCGGATTTGCAGAGCAGTCTCCAATGCAAACAAATCATAGGGATTGGTACGGGTATCGCCCGAAGCGCGCTTCATTGCGCCAGTCTCAGGATCGATATCCACTTTGGTGCTCGCCGGCACCTGTTTCATACAAACAATTATTCTCATAACATCGTTCTCCCCGCCAAGCACTTTAGCAAGTAAAATCAGTAAAGCGATTGTATCATACCAATGTGAAAAAGTAAACAGTTTCTCCACATTTGGCTAAAGTTATTGCAATGCATTCCATTACAATAAATAATAAAACCCACGACTGGCGTGTACAAAAACCAGTCATGGGAGCTTTTCTCATTCTTGAATTTGGCACTGCACAAGGGTAAGCAAAATTTTAAACAAAGAACAAAAAGGAAAACTCTTGAAGCCAAGTGGTTTCAAGGGTTTGGCGTCTGGCACGGGGCCGCTGCATAGCAGCGGCCCCGTGTTCCATCGCAGGAATGATTACTCGTAGATCTTATCAATTGCGGTAGCGAACGCAGTGTTGGTGCGGATGGAGGTTCTCTGCATCACGCCGGCCACGGTGGTGTCAGAAGCGGTTTCGATCTCAACGATGACATAGTTGCCTTCGCCGGACTCACGCTCGGCACCGGACACAACAGCGGCGGTATCGTTGACATAGACGTTCTTGATGGTGCATTCGATCTCATTGCCATCGGCATCGTAGAAGATGTAGGGATCCAGAACGATCTCAATATCCTCACGGACGTTGCCGTCGAAACCGATGATAGGATCGCCCTTCAGGTTGACCACGATGTCCTTCATGTCGACGTTGTACTCAATAGCAACTGCACCCTTGAGGACGGTAACGTCCACAATCTTGGCTACATCCACACCGGTCTCCCAGCTCATACCCTCAGGCAGCCAACCGGGAGCTGCGTCAAGGATGGTCTTCAGGTTCAGCCAGCTGGTGTTGTAGTTCTGAGTGCCGGCGCCTTTCTTCGCGGTCAGATAATACACGGGATTGCCTTCGGTATCCGTATAGGAGGTCACGACTCTGCTCTCGTCCTGGATCTGCTCGTCAGCAATTTCAAAGGGCTTGTTGACATCCAGCTTCTCACGGGCCATGGTGTCCTCACGAGACTGAGCCAACAGCCACTCGTAGCCGGAATCCACCTTGCGGGCGGAATAACCGTTGGAGCCGTTTTCGAAGGTGACCCAGTACAGACCCATATCCTGATTGCCGTAGGTGTTGCCGGCAGCCAGATAAGCCTCAATGGCAGCTTCCTGCTCTTCGATGGAGGCATTGC